>JACMLA010000245.1 GCA_014379815.1 Bryobacteraceae bacterium
CGCCCCAATAGAAGCCTCGGACGAACCGGAACAAGATTCCGGGCAGATCACAAACCTAAGCCGCACCCAGCGACGCGCCAACGAGCGCGCCGAGCGCAAGGCTGAGAGAAAGGCACTTCGGCAAATACCAGGGATTGGCTTTGTTTCGTACGCCACAGACAATCGTCCAAAGTAGTCCCGGCACGTTGACTCAAGTCACCCCGAAACAGAAAAAGCCAGTGAAAAAGTGAACCACATTGAATCCGCAGAAGCAGCGGATCCGGGCATAGCACCGTAAGCCTGGCTTATCGCTAATTCACAAACAGCTCGCCAATGGCGATCGCGTCCTTCTCGCCAAAATCGACGTAAATGTTGGCGAGTAGTGCGACGACTACACCCGACTTGTCACGCTTTCGAAGTGTGGAGCCCTTTCAGCAGTCTGGAAAAGTCGCCTGATTGATAGTGTCGGATCCCGGCGCTGTGTCCGGCCCGTTGTCGCGCCATAACGGTCCACTGTTTCGTCGGCAGTGCCGGAAGATAGCGCTGCACCGGCGCGTCCAGATCCAGCTCGCAGGCTTCCATCAGGCGAACAAGTCCGGCTGCGGTCAGAACCTTGGAAACGCTTCTCAGCCGGAATCGGGTGAGCGGTGTCACGGCCCCGTTGTGCTCAACATCCGCCAGGCCAAATCCCTTGGACCACAGGTTGTGCCGTTTCTTCCAACGGCTACCGAGAAACCCGGAATCTGTTTTGCTTCAAGTAGCTTGGCAGGGATCTTGCACGCCGTTGCAATTGGTCCAGTAGGGCGAATGGACTCCAGGGGCACACTGTAGAGCCCCCCTCGCTCGGCGCATAGACTGATAGCGGCAATCAGGGCGACGGTTCCGAAGTTTATTCGGTACCTGATCGTCACCGGTGGAGCTTTCTACCGCTTACTCGCGCGCTCCTGCCGAAAGCAGATACGTTGCGATCTCGGCGTGGTCGTTCCTATGAGCCATCGTGAGGGGCGTTCGCCACTCGCCCGGCCGCGTCCCGGAAGGCTCAACCCAAACGCGTGAGTTGACATTAGCTCCTTGGCGGACCAGCGACTTGACTACAGACAGGTGTCCACTGGCGCTCGCTTCAATAAGGGCATTCTCATCGCCTGGTACAACTTGTTCTATGTTCGCGCCTCGGCTGATCAGAAACTCCACGATCTCGACACTTCCGCCTCGCGCCGCCATGATCAACGCATTCCCATCGCCGGGTACTGCCATGTGGATATCGGCCCCCCGATCGAGTAGAAGGCGGACCGTTGACAGATGGCCCTTTTCGGCAGACATGATGAGAGGACTTCCGTCGCCCGGTAGTGCGAGGTTCACATCAGCACCACGATTCAGCAATAGCGTCACCGTCGGGTCGTGACCATTTCGAACTGCGGCAATGAGGGGACTTCCGTCTCCGCTGAGCTTTGCATTGACGTTCGCCCCAGCCAACAGCAACTTTTCAACACCCGATTGGTCACCGCGTTCGGCTGCCGCGAATAGTGCTTCATCATTCTGAGTAGCGTGCCGCGCCACGCTTCGGCCAGAGGGCACCCGTCCCACTTGTCCAGTAGTCTGAGCCACGGCGTCCAGGGGGCCAATTGCAACAGCAGCGATCATCGCAAAGACCACGGCAAATGTCGCGGCAACAGCACTACTTCGGCCGCGAATCTGGTCAGCATCGAGCACCGCCCGAACTCTAGCGGAAAGGTCGCTTTGCCTAGCCATCCCAATCGCCGGCTGAGCGGATGTGCAGCTCAACCGTCGTGCCAGCGATACCAATTGCTCGGCGTAGGACGTTCTTTCTTCGCGCTCAATCACCGCGTCGTCGCAGGCGCGTTCAGCTTCCAGAGAAAGCTTTCGCCATGCCATCCAGACAAGTGGGTGAAACCAGTACACAGCAGATGTTACACGAGCCAGCATCTGCACGCCCCAGTCAGATCGAAGGACGTGTTCCATCTCATGAACCAACGCGCACCTTAGATCCTTGTCACTCCAGGACTCCGCATCGGAAGGCAGCAGGATCGCAGGACGTGTGAAGCCACAGGTCACAGGGCCTCCAATATCGGGATGGACCAGCAATTCCACTTGCCGGCGTACTCCCCGCTCGACAGCAAATGACTGCAAATGAGCTTCAAGTCCCGGGCAAGGTCTTCCACCACGTCGCAACAGGCGCAGCCTCCGGAGGTCCAGCGCAAGCTTCAGGAACAGGAGGATACTACCGCTGATCCATGCCACCCGAAACAGCGTTTCCCAGGTTGTCGGCAGCCGGAAGGGGCCACCTTCATGCCGATCTTTCGGAAGGCTGTTTACCAGATTCGAAGACATCCGGGTCGCTGATCTTAGTCCGCCCTCCGGAGCCACAGAAGTGACCTCGGCCGGCACAGGAAAACGCAGACCCACACGCGGTGCGATCACGACGACTAAAGGGAGTACCAACGCCGCAAAAAACGTTGCCGCGAGCATCAGATGACGAATGTATGCGGCCCGCCTGCCAGCGAAATGAGTTAGTGCGAGTCCTGCCACAAACAGCGCCGTGGTTTTGCTAACGACGTCCAGTTCAGGCGTCCAGCTAAGCTGCAACAACGCTTTGAAAAATGCGTCCATCATGATCGCCCCCTGTCTTTTCGAACTGCTTCGATTTCGGCACTCAATGTATCCAACTCCTCATCCGTCCACGTCTCATGGCGCAGCAGAGCAGCAGCTGTTTGCGCACGAGATCCCCCAAAGAATACGCTGACGAGTTTCGCAAGGGCACCGCGCTGCACAGATTTTCGCGACTTCACAGGCACATACACGTAGCGCAAGCCTTCCTCTTGATGGCGCACGAAGCCCTTGGTCTCCAATCTCGACAGCATCGTCCGGACAGCCGAGTAACTCGGTGGATCCTTTAGACGCTCCCGAATCGCTTCAGCCGAGGCGCGGTCTCCTAGCGCGAAAAGCGCGTCCATGATTTCACGCTCTCGTCGGGCTAACTTGTCATCTTCCGAAGTTACGGGGTCGCTGTATGCCACTCAGGTAGCATATTGCTACATTTGTAGCATGTCAAGAGGAATTTCAGAAGAGTGCCGAGGACATGCAATCGCCAGAAGCTAACCTGTCAGGCCAAAGCCGTGAGGGCGCCTTCGACGCCAAGGCCAGTAGCGCTATGGCCTTCACTTTCCGGACGGCTTCGTCTTCGGTCATCCCGTAAGCCGTAACACCGGGGATTTCCAGAACAGAAGCCACGATCCGACCGCCTTCGGAGCGCTGAGGCGCCTTGGTACCCACTATCAGGTTCTGCGGCGATCTCATCGCTCCTTATTCCGGCGGTACCAGATCGCGAATCGCGTCAGCAAGTTCGCTAGCCCGAATCGGTTTCGTCAACACCGCATCCATACCTGCTGCCAGACAACTGAGCCGGTCCGACTCAAATGCGTGAGCGGTCATCGCGACAATCGGGATCTGACTTCCATCTCCGCCAGACCGAATGCGTCGCGCGGCCTCAAGACCGTCCATCCCCGGCATCTGCACATCCATGAAGATCAAATCGAAGGTGTGGGAAGCCAGCTTTTGCAGAGCTTGCAGGCCATTGTCTGCCGTCTGCGCACGATGCCCCTGCTTCTCCAGAAGCCTCTTCGCAAGAGCCTGATTTACCGCATTATCATCCGCAACGAGTACGCTTAGCGACCGCAAACCCTGCTCCGGGCTCACGCAACATCTCTCCGCATCAAAAAAGGTGACGCTGGACGAATCTACCTTCTCCTCCGCGGCTAAAAAGTTCGCAGTAAACCAGAAGGTACTCCCCTGGCCGACCTCGCTTTCTACCTGGACTTCTCCACCCAGCAGCCCCACCAGCCTCGCAACAATACTTAAACCCAGCCCTGTTCCTCCAAACCGGCGTGTAATGGTTCCGTCTTCCTGTACAAATGGCTGGAAAATCAGGGCCTGCTTCTCAGGGGCGATACCGGTGCCGGTATCCTTTACATCGATCCGCAAAGTAACGCTTTCCGAATCTGTGTTGAGAACCCGCACCACCACGCGAACACTGCCACGCTCCGTAAATTTCAGAGCATTTCCGATCAGGTTCACCAGAATTTGTCTCAGACGTACCTTGTCGCCCATCAGCAGCTGAGGTAAAGACTCCGCCACATCGGCCGTCAGCTCCACCGTTTTCGACAATCGCCTGAACAGAGATATAAGAACGTGAACCTCATGCCGCAGATCGAAAGGCACACACTCAACGGACATGTTGCCCGACTCAATCCTTGACAAGTCCAAGACGTTGTTGAGGATCGTCAGGAGTGCCTCTCCCGAGTGCCTGACGGTTTCCAGATCCTCACGCTGTTGCCCACTCAGACGGGAGTCGAGAACAAGACCTGTCAGGCCCAGAATCGCATTCATCGGTGTTCGGATCTCGTGACTCATGTGTGCTAGGAAATCGCTCTTTGCCCGATTGCCTGCCTCCGCCAGATCCTTCGCCGCCCTCAGTTCCGCCTCAGCCCTCTTGATCTGGCTGATATCGACAAAAGTGCCTTCGAGAACGATGTCTTCCAGGTTGCTCTCGACCGAAGTCAGATTGGCGGAAACCCACACTGGACCACCATCGCGTCGGCGCAACTGGACTTCATACCCGGAGATCATTCCAGTCGCTTCGAGTCTGGCTCCGGTAAACGCAATTTCTTTACGGTCGAAATACAGGTCGTCCAGATAAAGTCCCCGCAATTGCTCCGCTGCATCCCAACCCAGAATGTGAGCCGCAGCCGGGTTGCAGTCAGTTATCAAACCGTTCCGAGCAACCCGTAAGACACCTGCAAGCGAGCGCTGGAACAATAGCCGGAAGCGTTCTTCAGAAGCCGTCAGTCGAGACTCGGCCTTTTTTCTGTCGGTGATGTTCCGAACGAATCCCTCGTAATAAATCAGCTGCCCCGTGTCGGCGTTTCGCACGGCCCGGCACGATTCTGAGATCCAGATAACGCTGCCGCTCTTGCGAAGAATCTGTGAATCCAGCTCATGCGTGGCACCACCCAGTTTCAGTACCTCCTGAAGCCATTTTTTGTGCCGAGCCGTATCCAGATACACGGGAACGTGCGAATGCAGCGATGCAGTGATCAGCTCTTCCGGGCCCGCATAACCCATCACCTGCGCCAGTGCGGAGTTTGCACAAAGATAATGGCCTTCAGGCGAACGCTGAAAAATTCCGTCCGCCGCATGGTTAAAAAGGTTGCGATAACGTTCCTGAACATCGTGCAGTTCCTGATTTCGCTGACCTATCTGAAACGAACACGTCGATGCGCGAAGTTGCAGCAAGGCCACGTTCTTAGCGCGGTCCTCGTCTGTCGTGAGAGCAGAATAGCTCTCGGCTGGAATCACGTGAGAATGGCTGAGGCAAACCGCTTGAAACCGGGATTCGGAAGCAACCTCAAAAGCCGCCACGGGATACGCGCACAGCAGCGAGAAAGAATGGTCTGTTGAAAGCTGGTGCCATAGCCGCTCCAGCTCCATCGCCGCGTCTTGCTGACCTCCTTTCCACAGCAACGCCACCATTTCCCCGAAAGCCCGCAGTTTCCGGCCCGTAGGAAGTGCCATCGAGCTCAATAGTCCGCCTATCACCCGCCGGAACCGCTCTTCATTGGGCCAGCCATCCACTACAAAATCCGCAAGCGTCTGCCCCGCGTCCGCAGAAACGTATAATTTGTCCGTTCGTAGCCGGCCTACATCGGCTCCACATTCCTCAAGATAGTTGTCGAGGAGACATTGATGATTCGCTGTTGCAATAATCAGCGACGGCTCGTCGCGCGCCACACCTTCCATGACGAACTTGCCGATTGCCGACGCCAAAAAACCACTGTTCTCGTAAAGCTGCATGCCATGCCAAAACTCTTGATTGAGCGTCAGACCCGGCGAGCACTTTGTCCCTGTAACTGCCATATCGTGTCCGTTTCTCCCCGAACCCGCAATTGGTAATGTGCGGCTTTCTGGCTTATCGGTCCACGAGTGATTCGCCAATAGGAAATCTTTGCGCTTATTTCGCTCCCGCACAGTGGTGCGTTTAGGGCACTTCGAGGTGGATGCGGATTAAGGCGAAAGCCTACCCCGGAAGGCGGACGGCTGGCAGAGCCCTCTCCAGTGCCGAAGCGTACGCGATCAGACGCTGCTCGCTCCACGCGGAACCGATGATCTGTAAGCCTACAGGCAAAGGATCCGACGTAAGGCCGCAAGGAATCGCGATAGCTGGCAGTCCCAGCACATTCACTCCACGAAGATACTTGGTAGAAGCAATTCGTGTGTCCTCGTCCACGCCACTCACAGTCACGCTGCTCTGGCCAATTCTCGGCGCTGGAACCGGCGAGCACGGCGTTACCAGAGCGTCGACGTCCCGAAACATTCTGTCCCAGGCTACTTGCATCGAACGCCGCAATCGCTGTGCGCTGATGTATTCCGATGCGCCAACCAGTCCGCCCTGGTCGAGCAGGCCCATAACATCCTTGCCCAGCTCCTCACGCCGATGCAGGTAAGGGCGCATTACCGCAGTTGCTTCACACAACAAGGTGACGCGTGCAAGCACGTTGAGACCTTCAGGATCCGGTACCGTAACCGCCGTAATCCTGGCGCCGAGCTCCTCAGCGGTCCGGATCGCTCCCTTGTACATAGATGCGACATCTGGATGAAGCCGGTCAGTGTAGAAGTTATCTGGCACCCCTAACCTCACACCTTCCAGAGAGTTTGTTCGATCAACCACAAACGATTCGGCTGGATGCCGGAGTGTCGCGTCGTCGCGCAAGTCCGGTCCGGCGATCACACCCAGCACAACGGCCGCGTCAGCCACTGAGCGTGTTAGAGGCCCAACCGTATCGAGACTCAGTCCAAGGGGAAAACAGCCGTGCCGGCTTACTCTTCCGAATGTCGGTTTGATGCCGACAGTCCCGCAGAACGCTGCTGGGCAGCGAATAGAACCACCCGTATCGCTTCCAATTCCACAGAATATTGAGCCTGCGGCGACGGCGACTCCGGAACCTCCGCTCGAACCGCCTGGAATGCATTCGGGATTCCACGGATTGCGAACGTGCCCAAACCAGGGGTTGCTCGACGTGATCCCATAAGCTATTTCATGCTGATTCAGTTTGCCGATTGAAATCGCTCCCGCGGCCTCGAGCCTCTCCACTACAGTCGCGTTGTAGTCAGGAACGAAGTCAGTAAATAGTTTCGATCCATTAGTCGTGCGCGTGCCCCGCGTGTAGCAAAGATCCTTGAATCCGATCGGTATGCCATGCAGCGGTCCGCGATCCTGTCCCTGCCGCAACTCTTCATCCAGTTCCTCTGCGCGTCTCAAAGCCTGATCCGCCGTGATCGTGATGAAGGCATTCAGATGAGCATCCCGCTCCGCCGCAGCAAGGCTTTGTTGCACCAGCTCTTTGACGGAAATTTCCTTCGAGCGTAGAAGCTTGCTTGCATCCCGGATCGTCATTCCGCCACATCTCCCGCAGCAAACTGGAGGGCCGAATTGGAACCTGTCAGGTCTCTTTCCAGAAGCTCAGAAAGACTGGTGAGCAGAGCATCGACTGCTTGCTGTGCCTTCGCCAGATCCTCTGGCGGAACGGTCGGATTTTGCATATCGCCATGCTACCGTCAAAACGATGAGCACCCAGGATCGCCTGCCTTGCGCGCTGGATGTCGACGGAGCAGGCCATCGCCATCACGTCAGCGTCAAACGTGTCGACGAAGTTTCCACTCTGGACGAACTATTTACACATTGCCTGCCCGCTTTCGGCGGAGCCTTTCTCAGGCGCATTTACACCATTCTCGACACGGCAATCGGAATGGGGTGTCCTCTTACGATCTCCATCGCAGGTCCGGTAACGGTCTCCGGTCAGCACTTAACCTGGCTGATCCCTTTGCTGGAGACAGGCTGGGTTGCGTACATCAGCACTACCGACGCGGTCTGTTATCACGATGGACACCGCAGCCTCGACAGGCACGGAGCAGGTGGAAAAGGTCCGATTCATGAAGTGCCCATCTGGACCGATGATGCAAAGCTGCGGGAGGAAGGCACCATCCGTGTAACGGACATGGCCTTCGATGAAGAAGTCCTGCTGGATCAGGATCGCTTTCTCAGTGCCGTGCTTCGCCTACCGGAGTTCCAGCACAGGATGACAGGCACCGAAATGCGCTACCGCCTCGGTCGCTTTTATGCCGCCCAGGAGCAGCGAAACGGAGTGCCCTCAGGACTGCTCTCCACCTGCAACCGGCTTGGTGTTCCCATTTTCGTCGGAGCGCCCGCAGACGGCAGCGTCTTTCTGAACTCGATGAAGCTCTGGGCTCTGCACAAGGTCGGCCTCGGGGAACCCTATAACTTCGATC
>JACMLA010000246.1 GCA_014379815.1 Bryobacteraceae bacterium
CTCGGAGAACAGGCACAAAACAAATGGCATTCTGCACCAACTGCGGTAACAAAATGGGCGACGAGGCGAAGTTTTGCGCTGGATGCGGACAAGTCGCCGGCGCTTTGCCGGGCACCTTCACAGGAAACGAGGCGAATCCGGGTGCAAGTACCGCATTCGGTGCAAGCGCACCCAATGCTGGCGGTGCCTCACAAAGCTACACCAGCGCGGGATGGAACTCGGGGGCTTCCGTGCAGCCTCTGGATTACACGATCCATGGCGATAACTTGCAAGTGGCTCGGGTGCGGCTTCGGGCAGGGCAGGAAGTCTACGCTGAAGCTGGCAAGATGCTGTACAAAGCCCCACAAGTGTCTTGGGAAACCCGGATGCAGGGCGATTCCATCGGCGCCAAGATCTGGGGCGCGATGAAGCGCAAACTGATGGGCGAGTCACTCTTCCTCACATACTTCCGTGCGTCGACAGACGGTGAAGTGGGTTTTGCGGGCAGCTATCCGGGGCGCATTCAGCCGTTTGAACTTGCCTCTGGTCAGAGCATCATGGTGCAGCGCGACAGCTTTCTTTTCGCCCAAACTACCGTGCAACTGAATGTCGCGTTTGTGAAGCGCCTCGGGTCGGGATTTTTCGGCGGCGAAGGTTTCATTCTCGAGAAGCTCACCGGACCGGGTGCTGTCTTCATCCACGCAGGCGGCGACTTCATCGAGTTCAACCTGACTCCAGGAGAGACCCTGCAGGTAGACACCGGTTGTATCGTTGCCTTCGATGAATCGGTGAACTACGACATTCAGTTTGTGGGAGGCATCAAGACCGCCATCTTCGGTGGCGAGGGTCTGTTTCTGGCAACTCTCACCGGTCCAGGCAGGGCAATCGTACAGAGCATGACTCTGGAAAAGATGCGGCGGGAACTGGTGCCCGGCGGCATCAAGGGCGGGGGCGACGAGCGCGGGCCTCTGGGCACCTTCACCAATATCTTCAACAGCGAAGATTGAGGTCTGGCATTCAAGCTCTTGCAGAGCCCGTTACGATAGTCCATATGGTTGGACGGATTCTTTTCCTGTCGGCGACGGCCTTTCTGGCATACAGGTACATTCGCAGTTCGAACAAGAAAGCGCAGCAGATGGCTTTGCAACTAGATGAGAAGCCTGGAACCGTGCAAGTACTGCCCCCCGAACCGCCCAACGCAAGTGTGATCAGTCCCGCGGCGGAAAGCGCGCGCGAACCCCGCAAATCACCTTTGATCTCGTCAGCGGCGGAAAACGATCCCGCACGCTAGTTCCAGCTACCGTTCGGACCTGCTTGCATGAACCTGGTTGCATGAGCCTGCTCTTTAGCGGTCCGGCACAGTCCGTGATTTGCAACGAGAATCTGGACGAGGCCCTGAGCGAAGTCCCAAACCGTCCTGCGGTCTTCGCGATCTGGGCGGAGGACGGCTTGCCTTATCTGGGGCGCGCGGGTGATCTCAGACGGAGGCTCAAACGGCTCCTCCGTAAGCGGGAAGTCCCGGGTCGTTTGCTGAATCTGCGAGCAGTTGCGCAGCGTATTCTCTACTGGTGTACAGCTTCTAACCTGGAGTCGTTGCTGGTTCTGTATGAGTGCGCGCGGCTTTACTTACCCGACACTTACTCTGACTTACTTCGCCTCAAGGTCCCATGGTTTGTACGGCTGCCTCGCAGTAATCCCTTCCCGCGTCTGCAGGTAGGATCGCGTCTTACTGCTTCCGGCGCGACCTATGGTCCTTTCCGCACACGTGCCCTCGCGGATCAGTTTGAGCACGACCTGCTCGATTTGTTTCAGCTTCGAAGGTGTCCGGAAGACTTACAGCCGTCACCCGATCATCCGGGGTGCATCTACGGCGAGATGAACATGTGCTTGCGACCGTGTCAGGAAGTGGTATCCGTGGAGGAGTACGTTTCCGAAGCGCGCAGAGTAACCGAATTCCTGTACACCAGCGGGAAGAGCGCACTGACGGTTGCGGAATTCTCGCGGGACCGGCTCAGCGAGGAACTGCAGTTTGAAGCTGCAGCTCGTGAGCACGAGAGAGCGGAACGGATACGGACGATGCTGCGGCTGCAAGACGAACTGGCGCGGGAAGTAAGTCAGTCCTGCGGGGTGGCCGTGCTGCCTTCGGCTTCAGCGCACAATGCTGTTGTGCTCTGGTTCCTCGCGGGTGGCGCATGGCAGAAGCCGCTGACCTTCACTACAGGTAATCCCGCGACAGGCTCACTCGACAGAGATCTTCGTGAGTTGATTCAATTAGCATCCTGGACCGATGTGCCCCTCAGGGAAAAGGAGGAGCATCTGGCGATACTGGGCCGCTGGTATTGGTCTAGCTGGCGCGATGGAATATGGATTCGCTGCGAGTCGCCGGATAGAATACCGTACCGGCGGTTAGTAACTGCTGTTTCAAAAGTTGTACACCAGTCGGCCGCGGTGGCGTCTGATTCGGTGAAAAAGGGGGCGACAGAAAAGCTCTGATGAAGAAATATACACTCCTGCTCGCGGCTGCTCTGGTGCTGTCAGGTTGCGGAACGGTGCGCATCAACAGGATCCTTGCCGACCCATCGCGTTATCACAACCGGAGCGTAGCCGTAGAAGGGCGCGTCACTAGTGTCATAGGCGCGCTGAATATGGGGCTGTACGAAGTGGACGACGGAACGGGTAAGATCTTCGTGGTTTCCACCCGTGGAGTTCCAACGCGTGATGTTCGGGTCAAAGTGGACGGCACTGTCCAGCCTGGCGTGAACATTATGGGCCGGTCTCTTGGAACTTCAATACGGGAGAGCGGTCACCGCGTCAGGTACTAAATCAAAACGGTTCGTCCTCTTCCGCGGTTGGGGTTGACACGGGCTTGAGTGCCGCCGAGACCGAGCTTTCCAGGCTGGCCGCTGTAATTGGCTCAGGCTCAATAGGTACTCCATTCAGACCGCAGACCTCATCGACTGCGGGCGAATGCGAAGTCGTCAGAATGATTCCGGGGTTCCAGCGATCGATACCGAATTGTGTCGTTGCCGCCAGCGCGACCAGGCTTTCGCCGGCACGCAGAAACACAAACCGTTTGGTCCCCCAGTTCCGGGAAAGAAACTGGCGACCGCGGAAAATTCCCGGCCTCGTGTTGGGAAACTGCAACTGCACCGATTCCCAGTGATCGTCCGTGCAAACGATCACGACCGCATGTACCTGCAGGCGTACAGGCCGCAGAGCTGCTTTCATTCGATGGACGTCCGTTCCTTCAGCATTCGGTCTATTGCTTCTTCCGTCGTGGTTTGATGGGCCACCTTCACAACTTCGCGCGGGCCCGGACCCCACGGTTTCCAGCGTTGCAACATTCTCTCCGATGGATATCCCGCGAAGATGCAGACCAGTGGAACGCCGCTTGCCGCAGCCACGTGTTGCCCGGCCGAATCGTACCCGATGTAAAGCGCGGCTTGTGAGATCATGCTGGCAAAAGCGGCAAACGATCCGCTCCAGGTATCGATACCAGGTACAGCAGACTTCAAAGCCCGCACTCGCTCCATCTCTTCTCCCCCGCCACCTTCGTCCACGATAACGGAAAGCCCCCGCGCGAGCAGACCTCGCAGGAGATTCTCTTCGAACGAGCCAGCAATGCGCTTTCTTTCGTTTCCGCCTACGCCCAGACTAACTGCTACCTGATGGTGCATGGGAACATAGTGCGGGTTAAGGTAAGCGCGGCCGGGACTGCGAAACACTTCTTCAGCCCATCGTGACGTCAGTTGTGGAAGCGCATCCTCGCTGTCTGCACAATAGGCTCTGCTTTCGAAGAAATAGTATCGCTTTTCTTCACAGACAGGCACAATCCCGAGTTGGGTCAGGCGGGAGTCGGGATCGACCACAATTCCGGTATCGAAATGTAAATCCGAGCTCTTGGCAATACGCGCGACCGCGCTTCCGGTACGAGGATACGTCACCGGGATGTGTTCGATGCGGGGGTCACTGGCAAAGAGTTCGTAGTTCTTTTGCGGCGCGACGAATCGGATTCTTGCCTGAGGGAAACGGGATTTCAATGAGTCCAGAATCACACTGGTTACTGCGATATCGGCCCCTAGTGTGATACGAGAGAGTACCGTAATTGTGCGCACCCCCGAAGCCTCCATGCGACGAACCCGGCGAATGCGTTCGTAGCGGCTCAGCAGATCGGTAGCCTTCCAGTCGGGTTTCAGGAGTTCAACAACACGGGTGAAGAGTCGGGCGTACTCGTCACAGAGTGCAGGCTCGAACATGTCTCCCATGCGCTCCACAACCACCGACAGGAGTTCGCGGCCTTCGTCTTCCACCAGCGCGCGGCGGAGCAGGTAATCGGGCCACGGAGCGCGATCGAGGATACACGCGAGAAGTTCCGAGGACGCTGATTCAACGGGGAAGGTACTTGCCAACGAGCAGCTCCAGCCTTCTCCGCGTTTCTTCAGGCACCGCTTCCGGACTCGTGATCAGAGCGTGTTTCAGCGCAGAGCCGCACTTACAGGCCCGCGTGTCGGGCATGGATTCCACAACCGCTTTCACAACGTTTGCGGCATTCTCGGAATTCTTGGTGAGCGTCCCGATGATCTCACTTACGGTCACCGCGTCGTGATGCGGATGCCAGCAATCGTAGTCAGTGACCATAGCGATGGTGACGTAGCAGATCTCGGCTTCCCGAGCGAGTTTGGCTTCCTGCAGATTCGTCATGCCGATAATGTCCATGCCCCACGACCGGTACACATTGGATTCAGCCCGAGTCGAGAACGCCGGACCTTCCATGCAAAGATACGTGCCGCCGCGCTTCCCGGTGACTCCGGCCGTTGCGCAGGATTGTTCAACGAGTTGGGACAGCTCCGCGCAGACAGGGTCGGCCATACTTATGTGGGCTACGATGCCGTCTCCGAAGAAGGTAGACACGCGGCCCGCCGTCCGGTCGAAAAACTGATCGGGAATCACAAAGTGCAAAGGCTCGTGTTCTTCCTTGAGGGAGCCGACGGCGCTGAGTGAGAGAATCCGCTCGACACCGAGTGACTTGAAGCCCCAGATGTTTGCGCGGAAATTCAGCTCCGATGGCATGTAGCGGTGGCCCCGGCCGTGACGGGCCAGAAAGGCAACGTCTTTGCCACCGAGGGTTCCCACCACATAGGGATCGGAAGGCATTCCCCACGGAGTTTCTACAGTGGCTTCTTTTTGGGCTGCAAACCCGGGCATGTGATACA
>JACMLA010000247.1 GCA_014379815.1 Bryobacteraceae bacterium
ATCCTGTCGATCGTGATCGGAGCCTTGATTGTCTGGACTGCATGGGACGTTGTGCGGGAATCGCTAAACATTTTGCTGGAGGGTATGCCCCGCGGGATGCTACTTGGTGAAGTGGTCCGATCCATTCACAATGTTCCCGGCGTGCTGGAAGTACATGACCTGCATGTGTGGAGTCTGGGATCCGGCACACACGCGCTTAGCTGCCATGCAGTGATCAATGACATGCCGCCTTCCGAAAGTGAGTGTATTTTGCAAGGGATCAATACTGTACTGGCTCGCGAACTGCAAATCCACCACACCACAATTCAGTTCGAGCACAATCGTTGCGCAGTCGGCGAAAGTGGGTGCTGTATGGACGAGCGCCCTTACGAACGGTGCGCATGAGCCGCTGTTATTCGATTGCAGTTTTGCCTGGAGACGGTGTTGGTCCGGAAGTAACGGCTGAAGCGCTGAAGAGCCTTCAGGCCGTCGAGGAACGGCTGGGTTCCCGGCTGTTTGATTTCAACGAACTGTCCGTGGGGGCCGGAGAGTATCTGCGTGCAGGTAACCCTCTGCCCGATGCAGCGTTCGACCAGCTGCGCCAGAGTGACGCGATTCTTCTGGGTGCCATGGGATTACCCGAAGTGCGCTGGCCTGATGGAACAGAGATGACTCCGCAGATCGAGCTGCGGGAACGCCTCGACTTGTATTGCGGCCTGCGTCCCGTCCGGCTCTACGCGACACAGGATTCGCCCTTGCGGGATGTCGGTGGCCGGACCATCGACATGATGCTGGTGCGTGAGAACTGCGAAGGATTGTTCTTCGCGCGGCACCAGAAAGTGCCTGCCGATGCTGACGAAGTTCGCGACATCATGCGGATTTCCCGAGTTGCTTCGGAGCGTGTCTTCCGTGCTGCTTTCCAGCAGGCCCAGTCCCGGCGCAAACATCTCACGCTTGTCGACAAAGCCAATGTGCTTCCTTCGATGGCGTTCTTCCGAAAAATCTTCGACGAGATATCTGCCGAGTATCCCGATGTCAGTACAGACCGCATCTATGTCGATGCTGCCGCACTCTACCTTGTGCAGAGGCCGGAACGCTTCGACGTGCTGGTGACGGAGAACATGTTTGGCGACATCCTGTCCGACCTGATATCCGCGCTGGTTGGAGGTATGGGGATGGCACCTTCGGCAGACATCGGTGACCGGCACGCCGTGTTTCAGCCCTCTCATGGGACTGCGCCGGACATAGCCGGAAAACGAATTGCAAATCCCGTCGCCACAATTCTTTCGGCTGCCATGATGCTGCGATGGCTTGGTCTGGAAACAGAGGGCAACTGGATTTATCGGGCGGTCGAGACTGCGTTTCTGGATCGTGACTGCCGGACCAGAGATCTGGGAGGATCGCTCAGCACGGTTGCAATGGGTGACACCATTGCCGCGCTGGTACGTACATTATAGAGACATGAGTATGACTCGGAGAAGCCTGCTCGCAACGCTCCCTGCCGCTGTTCTGGCGCAAACCCGCAAGTCGGCTGTTGCTGAATCTACGCCCGACTGGCCTCAGTGGCATGGACCGGATCGCACCAATATTTCGAAAGAGAAAGGTCTGTTGAAGCAATGGCCTTCTGCCGGACCCCAGGTTCTCTGGTCCATTCGCTCTGTGGGTTCCGGTTACGGAACGGTGGCGTTGAAAGGCGACCGGATCTACCTGCAGGGTGCCAATGGTGGACTGAGTGTGGTGTACGCGCTGGAGCGGGCAACGGGGAAACAGGTCTGGAACGCGCCCATCGGCAAGGCTCTGGATCAGGATCGCGGGGGCGGTCCCCGGGGAACTCCAACGGTGGATGGCGAGCACCTCTACGCGCTCACCGAAGCGGGAGATCTTGGATGCGTGCGGCTTAAGGATGCGCACGTGGTCTGGAGCCGGAACATTCTGCGCGACTTTGGAGGCCAAAATCCTCACTGGCATATCAGCGAGTCTCCTCTGATCGACGGCAACAAATTGATCGTGTCGCCGGGTGGCCGTAGTGCCGGAATCGTGGCGCTGGATAAGACTTCCGGTAAGGAAATCTGGCGATCGGATCTCAGCGATG
>JACMLA010000248.1 GCA_014379815.1 Bryobacteraceae bacterium
GGGTACTCCCGAGTTTACAGACCCGAGTAAACGCCTCGCCGCCAACAAGGTGGTCGAGAGCATGGCCCAAATTAGGGAGCGCATGGCCTCATCGTTTCGCACCGAAGCAGTCAAGTCCCGCGTGGTCAACATTCCCGGCGCGAGCCATTACCTTTTTCGCACGAACGAGACCGAAGTACTGAGTGAGATTCGCGTTTTTCTCCAAAGTCTCGACTGAGCGGCGGGCGGTCGCGCTGGCGAGGGCGGCTCGCAGGATAACCTGGTGCTCTCGGCTAAACTGACGGCATGGAAGTGAAGTTGCTGCCTGAAGTCGAAACGAACTCGCGCGTCTTTCGAACCAGCGCGGTGTTGGTGCGCACGATCTCGCGCGTATTGCAATTGAAGCTTTTGTCGATCAGGATGACTGGTTCCTCCAGGAAGTCGAAAAAGGACTAGCGCAAATCGATTGTGGAGAAGTGCTCACGCATGAGGCTGTTGGCACGCTTCTGGAAAAGCGCCTGACTGAGAGACAGCCGCGACCCTAATGCTGCAGCTTCGCTGGACGGGGCCGCCCAGGGAGAAAGGCAGGTACCCGGAAACTTGTGTTGTCTCCGCTGCCCTATGTCATGGCTGATGCAGTTCGCGGCGAAGTGATCTACATTGCGCGCATTCTGCACTGCGCGCAGCAATGGCCGTAAGCTATCTAGCAGACAGCGAGTGTAGGTTGTCTCCTTCAGAAAACGATTTTGGGTCCTGCACCGCCAGAGGTCCACACTGTGGGCGCAATGTGGGTATCCTCCCTAATCTGTCCGGTAACCGAAAGGGTGGAGCAGAATGCTTCCTGGAGCCAACACGCGAGGGTTCTCAGCGGGGGTGGGCTGGCGAACACCGGCTATCTTGCGTTCCCGGTCCGATAGGCCGAGCCACATTCGATTGCAACCACTCCAAAAGGTCACCCGAGCAAACGACGCAGAGTCCTGCATGAGAGGCTACTGTGGAGTGATTTCTACGGCGCCCGTCTGATCCCTACGAAGTATCGCGCTTCCAACGCTGCGGTACTGCAAACCGTTGAAGCGGAAGTAATTTAATCCGGTTTCGCCACCTCCCCTGTGCCATCCAAGAATGATGTCCTGATACCCTTTGTTGCTCGTCCGCTGGACAGAGTAAAGAAATCCGTCAAACTGTTGCTGGGGCCCGGCGAGCAAAATCGGTTTGTGGCCGTCAAAACGTAGGAGCCACATAGCTCCATTTGCGCCTTGTCCACCGCGAGCGCATCCGTGGCCCGCCTCGGCAAGAATAACCCTCGCTGCCGGCGTAACCAGAAGGGATCTAAACTGAACGTTACATACCCACTCACCTTTGAGGTCGTCGGAATCGCACGTCCAAACGTCCCGCTCCTTTCGCAATAGTTGACGAATCCCGTTCTGTTCAGAAACAGGCAACTTCATGTGACGGGCTTGCTCGGTAAGCTTCGAAGTATCAGTGCGACGCAGTGATTGCCAAAGATCCGTTTGTGCGTTAATGAGCGTCAAAGACGCTGCCCCAAGCGCAGCCACGGAAATCAGCCGATGCATGCCTACAACATACCAATCGGAGATCCTTCCTGCCACAACATCTGTGAGGTCGAAGGCGGTGCTTGATGCGGAAAGCTCGCTAGTGTTTGTGTCCGGTCAGGTTGCGTGGGACCACCAACACCAAGTCACCCAGACCTCCGTCTCGGGCCAGGCCGAAGCCGCATCAGACAATCTGCGTACCGCACTTGCGGCTGCCGGCTCAAGCGTTGACAACCTGCTGCTTCTGCGCGTCTATGTCCGGGGAGAGTTGGGAGATCACATGGAATCCCGGGCACCGCTCCTTGCGGGTTTCCCTGGCAGTTCACGTCCGGCGGTAACTGGTATTTGGTGTCGCTTCTCTCGCTTCCAAGGCCACTCTTGTAGAGGTAGAAGCAGTAGCCAGAGCCGATTAGCTTGCGTCAATCCTAGGCGATACGAGGTTCTCAGCGTGGTCTCGGGCTGGCCGACCCTGGTTCCATTGCGTTTCCCGCAGGCGCACCCATCTCTTTCCGAGATAGCGATTCCAGTACATTAGAAATCCTGTTACGAAGAGTAACGGCGGAAACAAGCCTAAGCACAGCCACAGAATCTTCACAGGCAGGCCACCGAAAGTTCCAAAATGCAGAGGGCCGATCCACGCGAGGATGACGTCCCCCGCTGTCCGATTCAATCCACGCTGCCATGTCGCGACATGCTTTCCTGTGAACTGATCGAAGTAGTGATAGTCCATCTGATTGAAAGCTTCCGGTGCTCCGCGAGCCATACGAACCTGATAGTGGCCTTCGTCTCCGGTTGGGAAACTGACGCTGGAAAGCTGTCCGGCTGGTGACCGTTGCTGCGCTTCCTTAATGAGCTTCTCCAGGTTAGGGGCGGGCCAGCGACCCTTATTCGCGATTTCGGATTTCGGTATTTTGGGCCGGGAAACGGGTGAGAACCGGTTGATGGCGCTCTGGAATTCAGCCGGCCAGGCGAAGTAGGCGCCGGTTACGGCCCACGTCAGAAGTACGGCTAGTGACCAGAAGCCGGCTGCGCTATGCAGGTCCCAGTTGACGCGCTTCCACTTTCTGCTGAAGTCGACCGATAGCGACCGTCGCCAGCTTTTCACGCCTGGCCACCAGATAACCATGCCGGTCAGGCACAACGTGAGCAGGAAAATAGCGCCCACGCCATTGACGATCCGTCCGGTGCGCCCGGCCAACAGATTGAAGTGCAGCCGCTGTAACCAGCGCAGGAACGAGCCCTCCGCGTCGCGTTCCCCAATCACTTTCCCGGTTTCCGGGTCGATGTAACACACGAATACCTTTCCGTCTTTTCGCAGGGAAGCCGCAACTGTCTGAACCTTCTCATTGGGCATGCTGAGCGAGGCTAGTTTGCGGTCTGGATACGCGCGCCCGATTTGCCCGGCGAGCTTCACCAGATCGGGCTTCGCGTTTCGAACTCCACGCATTTGGAAAAGATCCGCGTGCAGAAGGTGTTCCATCTCCTCGCGGAAGACCAGAGATGCTCCGGTTACTCCGATGAGAATGATGTAGAGGCCGATACCGATGCCCACCCAGAGGTGAATCTGGAGGATCAGCTTGCGCCAGCCCAGCGCCTGGGGGGTGTGGAGGAATTTGCGCATGACGTTCAGAAATAGACCTGCATCGTTACGCGGAGCGCACGCGGCGAGCCGGGGTAGATCCCGAAGCGGCTACCTGCCGACTCGTAGTATTTGCGATCGAGGACGTTGAGTACCTGGATTTGTAAACGCGATCGGAGCTTGTCCTGTCGGACCACCCTGTACGAAGCCGCCAGGTCCACACTCGCATACCCAGGGAGCTGAAACGTATTCAGCAGGTCGCCCTGGCGGGCGGTCACCGAATAGAACCCTCCGCTGAGTCCGAATCCTTGAATCCTGCCGCGCGAGAAATCATAGGTGGTCCAGAGATTGCCTCCGTGACGCGGCGTATTGGGCAACAGGTTGCCAGCGGGATAGATTGTGTCGCGCTGCACGCGAGAGTTTAGTAATGCGTAGCTCGCGGCTACGTTCCACTCCCGGGTCAGGCTGCCCCTCGTTTCCATTTCGATCCCGCGGGTCCGCTGCTCCCCGACCTGGATGGAGAAGGCGGGATTCAGAGGGTCGACCGCAGTAACGTTGCTTTTGGTCAGACTGAAGATCGAAAATGTTCCGAGCAGCCGTCGATTGAGAAGTTCACTTTTCAAGCCTGCTTCTACTTGCTCGCCACGTGTTGGCTGGAACGGGACGCCAGCGCTTGTATTTCCTGCGACGGGCACAAAGGAACGCGCCCAGCTTGCATAACCCATCAGGCTTTGCGTGAGGCGGTAAGAGACGCCGATCCGGGGAGCAACCGTGTTGCTGTCTGTGAGGATGTGCTGACCGTTCACTCTGTTGGTGTAATCACGCCGGTAGACGTTGATTCGCAGACCCCCAAGGATCTGCAGTCGGCCCAGGGTTAACTGATCCTGCAGGAAGACGCCGCCGAACTTTTCCTGAGGATCGTTGTAGAACGCCAAAGAGCGGGGCGCGGGAATCGGTGCCCGGCTGTCTGTGGGAATGAAGATGTTAACGGGCTCGTACGGGACCGGAACGGTGCTCTTATAGAGACTTGTTCGGGAAAAGAAATCGCCGCCCACGACCCACGCGTGCCGGATGGCACCAGTAGAGGCAAAGCCGGCGAGGTCCGATTGGGCATGAATGCCGGGATTTGCGAAGTCACCGACTGTGAAAGTTCGAGACATTATGCCGGTTGCGGGATTCAAAGCTGAACCGAAGACACCCCGGTCGCGCCAGTAGCGGGCGTATTGCTTCTGGAAGGTAGTTCGCCAC
>JACMLA010000249.1 GCA_014379815.1 Bryobacteraceae bacterium
AAGAACTATTTTGACCGAGGAGACCGGGCGATTCCGCCCTTCAAGCGCAACCAGTTTGGGGTAACGGCCAGTGGGCCGATTGTGAAAAGCCGTCTGTTCTGGCTTTTCTCGTACGAAGGCTTGCGTGAACGCAAGGCCCTCACCTCTACGGGAAATGTTCCAAATGCCATGCAGAGGGCGGGCGACTTTTCTAATCTGACAACGCTCATCAGAGATCCTTTCACGCGCGTTGTTCAGAACAACGTGGTCATCGATCCAGGTACACCGTTTCCCGACAACCGGATTCCCGCAAACCGCATTTCTCCGCTTTCCACCCGCATCCTGAATGAGTTCTACCCAGCCGCGAATAATCCGGGTGCGAACAACTTCATTAACAACGAAGGTCGCAGATCGGATGGCGATCAGTATCACGGCCGGCTGGACTTTACCGAGTCGTCCAACTCGAACTGGTTCTTCCGCTACAGCGAAGCCAGTGATCCTCAGTACCTGCCCTCATTTGCACCCGTAACGGGAAACAATGTATTTGTAGACGCCAAGCAACCAGTGCTGGCAAACACCCGTGTCTTTGGCGCCAACAAGGTGAATGAGTTTCGTTTTGCCGTAAATCGCTTCGTTTCGCAGAACATTCAAACTCGTGCCAGCACCACCAACGTCGTTCAGGATCTGGGTATTCCTGGCGTCGATACCAGCATTCCTCTCTTCTGGGGAATTCCGTTCTTTCAGATTTCCGGGTTCAGCAACGTCGGGGAGTGCAACGACTGTCCCTTTGTCAACTGGAACACCACCTTTCAGGTGAAGGACGACTTCTCGTGGACTCGCGGCAAGCACCAGTTCAAATTCGGCGGGGAGTTCCGTCGTCTCCGCTACAACCAGATCGGTGCCGTTGTCCCGCGCGGCCGGTTCACATTCAATGGACAGTACAGCGGTTCCTCGATTGCCGATTTCCTGCTCGGTGTCATGAGCAACAGCGAGAGTCAGATCGGCGCTCCGATCGCAAATTTCCGCAACAGCTACTACGCCCTGTACTTGCAGGACTCGTGGAAAGTGACACCAAAACTCACGCTCAACCTGGGGCTCCGCTGGGAGGCCGAGCCGCCTTACTACGACAAGCACGACGCCATCGTCAACATCGACTACGTGTGGGATAACAGCCGGGATCCCGTCTTCGTGCGATCCGGAACAGGAAATCTTCTCGAGGGCAATCCGCCGTTCCCTGTTGGCCCCCCATTCCAGGTTGTCCGCGACGGACGATTCGGAAGACGTGCTTTCAAATCCGAGTGGAACGATATAGCGCCGCGGATTGGTCTCGCGTATCAGTTCAACGACAAAACCGTGATTCGCAGCGGAGCTGGTATCTACTACGTTCGCGACATCGGCAACGCAGTCTTCGATATCGCGCGCAATATCCCGTTCACCATTCGGCAGAATGAAGCCGCCAATACGCAACTGCCAAACCTTACGTGGTCACGACCATTCACCCAGACAGGCGCGCCGACCTTCATCCTGGCAAACCAGTTCAATGAGCCAACCACCTACGTCGCGCAGTGGTCGTTCGGGGTACAGCGGGAGCTGACAAAAGAGATGTCACTGGAAGTGACCTACCTCGGCAGCGCAGGCATTCATCTCCGGCGCTTACAGGTTTACAACAGCGCGCCTCCGGGACCGGGTCCGATCAACAGCCGTCGCCCGTTTCAATACCTGAACGGGAACGTCCAAACAATGACGGCACCGTCGCACTCCTCGTATCATGCGCTGCACATGCGACTGCAACACCGCTTTGCTTATGGCTTCACGCTGTTGAGCTCTTACGCGTACGGCAAATCCCTCGACAACGGCAGTGGTGTTCGCACGACCGATGGCGACGCACTGACTCCATCGAACAACTACAATCTGCGGGCGGAACGGGGACGATCTGGTTTTGACTTCCGCCAGCGATGGACCAATTCGTGGCTGTACGAACTGCCGTTCGGTAAAGGAAAGCGCTGGATGAACGGTAACGCCGTCGCGAATGCATTTCTGGGCAACTGGCAAATTGGCGGCATTCTGACGCTACAGTCCGGATTCCCCTTGAGTGCTTTCTGCGGCCCAGGCAACTGGCAGAACAACGACACGACCTGTTATGCCGACGCGACTGGAATCAAACCGGAACTGGAGCGTGGTAAGCAGGACCCCAATGGCTGGTTCAATCGGGATGCGTTTGTAAACCGGGTTGGCATCGCGAACAACCGTCCTCAGGACATCACTGCTTATCGATACGGCAACGCCGGTCGCAATGTATTCGACGGTCCCGGGATCATCGCTTTGGATGCCTCTGTCAATAAGAACTGGACGATACGCGAAGGCTACCGGCTGGAGTTCCGGACGGAGTTCTTTAACCTGCCAAACCATCCGCTGTGGGGCCAACCAAACACCAGTCCGGGAAGCCCGACTTACGGTGTGATCAGTGGCACACGTATCGACCCGCGGGACATCCAGCTTGCACTCAAGCTGTATTTTTGATACGCAGCGACCCGTCAAGTATCAAGCTGTCAAGTATCAAGGGCATCCGTAGTTGGGGCGATCTGGAGATTCTCGAAAGAGAATTTCCAGCGAGCCGGTGAAGGAAAGCAGCACAGGTGGCAGGGGGCTAGCCATTGCGACGGTGTCGGTTTCGTCACGCGGCACGTTTTGCGAGAGGCTGGGATAAGGCCAGTAGCGGGTTGGTGGGTTCGTTTTGTTGCGATTTTTTTGCGGGAACGAAGTGGGGATTTTTCCGGATTGCTTCGTGCAACTGCTCGACTGTCCTGACGCCGTAGGCATCCATTAGGGAGTCCTCGACTTCCTTGCGCTCG
>JACMLA010000028.1 GCA_014379815.1 Bryobacteraceae bacterium
CGGCTCTGCGGCAGCGAGATTTTTTCGCTCGCCGGGATCGGCTTCGAGGTTAGAGAGCCAAACGTTGTCGGTGACCGGCTCCTCGGGGAAGCCAGGCGGGTTCAGAATGAGCTTCCAGTCCCCGGTTCTCACGGCCCGCTGCTTGTCGTGATTCCAGAACATGGCCTCATGTTCCGGACGTTCTCCCCGAAGCACTGGTCGTATATCGTGGCCGTCAATGTCCGCCGGTGCAGAGCCTCCAGCCATGGCCATCAATGTAGGCAGCAGATCCATGGAGAGAGTGGGGCGGTCCCACACCTGTCCGGCTTGCAACCCCGGGGCGCGGAGAATCGCAGGAACGTGCATACCGCCGTCGAAGAGACCCAGCTTCGATCCCCGATACCGCCCGTTGCTTCCACCAGTATCCGGAGTGCCGTAACTTGACGCTCGCACTTCCCGGGTAGCTCCGTTGTCCGCCTGAAAGAATACAACGGTATCCTGCTCAATGCCTTGCTGCTTTACCTGGTCCAGCAGGGACCCAATTACGTCATCCACCGCTGCCACCATCGCCAGATGCGTACGCCGGTCACGGTGCATGGTCTTCGGAAACCGGTTTAGGTACGATGCCGGGGCCATCATCGAATAGTGGGGAGCCCCGAATGCGAGGTAGAGCAGAAAGGGCTGGTTCGACGCTTGCCGGGACACGAACGAGCGTGCCTCGCGCCCGAGGAGCTCCGTCATGTAGGCAGGCTCCTCGAATACCTCAGCGCTGTCCTTCCAGAGATCGTGAAAGATCTTTCCGGGAGGTCTGCCGAGCTGATAGTAACGATGGGAATACGCATCCAGCCATCCCGAATACCACCCAAAGAATTCGTCGAAACCCTGCGCGAGAGGGCGGCTGTGCGCAGCACTTCCCAGGTGCCATTTCCCAATCGCAGCCGTGCGATAACCCAGCGGCCGGAGCAGTGACGGCAGAGTTTTCTCGTCGGCGCGCAGACCTGCAACATCCCAGGTCGGCTCCGACGTCAGGGCACCCTGCACCCCAGTGCGTCCCGGGTACTTTCCCGTCAGAATCGCCGCGCGGGACGCGGAGCAAACGGGCGCATTGGAGTACCACTGCGTGAAACGCACTCCGGACTGGGCAAGCCGGTCCAGGTGGGGAGTGCGAGGGTCGGGATCACCGTAACAGCCAACATCTCCGACGCCCTGGTCGTCGGTGACAATCACAATGAAATTGGGCCGTCGCACCCTCTGAGCCAGGCTCAAAGAAGGCAACAGCCCAAGAAATTCGCGTCGCTGGAGATGCACTCTCCTACGCTACACGCTACGCAGTTCCGCTTACAGGGACCTGCCAGCGAAACAGAAAGAAGTGACGTCCGCAAAGTTCGCACCGGTGAGGTAGCAGGATCCACAGCAGGAAACCTTCTACTGAGTTTCGAACACCAACCGATCTGTATTCGATGGACTTGCAGTGCGGACAACTTCTGGAAAACATCTTTGCCTCTACTTCGGGGATCGCCTGTCTAGATAGCTGTTTTGGCCGCGCTGCCAGTTCCAGGCGCCGTGCTATTCCTGGAGGATGGATTGGCAGTGTGTACACTGGTTCCGCTGATACGACCACCAGCGGGGCGGCTTGCTTCTCTCGCCGCTTTGATCTCTTCGGGTGTGCGTAAGTCAGGCTCGGAGATCTTCACCTTATCCTTGGCCCGGGCAACCTGACGTTTGTGTCGCTTCGCTAATCTGCTGTCCATACTCTATTGTGTCCTGCCTTCTCATGCCAACGCAGGATTCGCTTGCCTGAGGAAAAGAAAGTAGATGACAAGGGCCAGAGCGATAAGAACGAGAACTACGCCCCCCGCAACATTGCCTTTTCGGACCCCGGCGCGGTCTAGACGTTTCCCTTTCTGAACCCAGGCGCTCCAGACTTCTTCGTCCACAAGCGTCTCATCCACCTTCGATTCGTACACTGCGTTATCCTCTGCCGGATCGGTGTCTTATCTTACTGCAAATCAGCATATCGGAGTTGGACCGCTTTAAGGGTCACTGCTGCGCCGGGGAACGCCAAGCGGTGCCAACCTGTTTACTGACAACTTTCTGGGCTGCCTTGGACTGCAGCCTGGCCTCGCGTTCGACCGCGCAACTCTTCGCGTGCAACATCATCTCCGCCTCAGTGAACGTATAGGCGCGCGCGTCGTCGGACTGATCGCGGCGCTCCAGAAGTCCCTGACATAGCAGCGGCAACTCCTGCAGCCGGATTCCGTATCTTCGCGTCAATGCAAGATTCGTTCGCACCGAAAACGCCGACCGGGTTCGATCGGCGTCAATTCCTTCGAAGGCAAAGACCCGGAACCCGGTCTCTTCGCTAAATCCCGCCAGAACGAACTGCATCAACCACTCGCCCCGCTGATTCTGGGGCTTGCCACTTTCTTGGCAGGGGCCGGGTCCAGCATAGACCGAAGACGCCCGATCAGTGCCTTTCCGAGACTAATCTCGTCGGCATTGGATTTGTATCCGGGCATCTTCGGATCGATGAACTCTTTGCGAAAGAGCTGATCTGTGACCAGAGAAGTCAAAAGCTCCAGCTCTTCAGTCGTGAGTTTTAAAGTAACTACCTTCATCCTGGACCCTCCCGAGTTATATCGAACCGAGTTAAATCGAACCTAGTTGCCCGATTCCTCAACGATTGCACAGACCATTGCTTCGGTCGTGAGCATGAGAGAAGCGATCGAAGCTGCGTTCTGTAGCGCCGTACGGGTTACCTTCGTGGGATCAATGACACCTGAGGCAACCAGATCTTCATACTGCTCGGTGGCGGCATTGAACCCAAAGTTCGGTTCCGGATTGCTCTTGATCTTCGCAACGACAATGGCCCCTTCGAGCCCACCGTTCAGAACGATCTGACGAACCGGTTCTTCACAGGCACGACGCACAATGGTGACGCCAAACTGCTCGTCCTCATGCAGCTTCAGATTTTCCAGTGCGAGGGACGCCCGAAGAAGGGCAACACCGCCGCCAGGTACGATGCCTTCCTCGACAGCCGCGCGAGTCGCGTGAAGGGCATCTTCAACGCGGGCCTTCTTTTCTTTCATCTCTGTCTCTGTAGCCGCACCGACTTTGATGATGGCCACTCCGCCGGCCAGCTTCGCCAGCCGCTCCTGCAGTTTTTCGCGATCGTAGTCCGAAGTTGTCTCTTCGATCTGGGTCCGAAGCTGCTTGACGCGACCCTCGATGCTCTGCTGAATCCCGGCACCATCGATGATCGTGGTGGTGTCCTTGTTTACGACCACACGCTTGGCACGCCCAAGGTCTTCCAGACGAACGCCCTCAAGCTTGATCCCCGTCTCTTCCATGATTGGCTTGCCGCCAGTCAGGATCGAGATATCTTCCAGCATCGCTTTGCGGCGATCGCCGAAACCGGGAGCTTTCACTGCGCACACATTGAGAGAACCGCGGAGCTTGTTGACCACGAATGTGGCCAGAGCCTCGCCTTCCACCTCTTCGGAGATCACCAGAAGAGGCTTCCCTGACTTCGCGATTTGCTCAAGCAGCGGCAGAACATCCTTCATGCTGCTGATCTTCTTTTCGTGGATCAGAATGTACGGATCTTCCAGTACACATTCCATCCGTTCCTGGTCGCTGACAAAGTAGGGCGACAGGTAGCCGCGATCGAACTGCATACCATCCACGGTTTCCATTTCCGTGGTCATGGTTTTGGATTCTTCGACAGTGATGACGCCATCTTTGCCGACCTTCTGCATTGCCAGCGCAATCACGTCGCCGATGGTGGAGTCGCTGTTCGCAGAAATCCGTCCTACCTGCGCAATCATGTCGCCCGACACTGGCTTGGAGAGTTTCTTGATCTCCTCGAGAGCTACTTCCACTGCCTTGTCTATGCCACGCTTGATCGCCATCGGGTTAGCGCCGGCAGTGACGGCCTTCACTCCCTCGCGGAAGATCGCCTGCGCCAGAATCGTGGCCGTAGTCGTGCCGTCACCGGCAACGTCAGAGGTCTTCGACGCCACCTCGCGCACCATCTGCGCGCCCATGTTCTCCAGAGGGTCCTTTAGTTCGACTTCTTTCGCAACCGTGACCCCGTCTTTGGTGATCGTCGGTCCGCCGAACTTTTTCTCGAGAACGACGTTACGGCCCTTCGGTCCGAGGGTCACCTTGACCGCGTCGGCAAGCTGGTTCACGCCGCGCAGGATCGCCTGACGGGATTCATCGCTGTAGATAATTTGTTTTGCCATAATGCTTCCTAATTTCCTTGGAATTTCAACTATCTGCTGAGAACGCCAAGAACATCGTCTTCGCGCATGATAAGCAGGTCAGTACCGTCGAGCTTGGTTTCGCTGCCCGAGTACTTTCCGAATAAAATCCGGTCGCCAACCTTAACATCGAGTTCCACCAGTTGCCCGTCGTCAAGCCTCTTGCCATGGCCCACTGCCATAACCTGGCCTTCCTGAGGCTTCTCCTGAGCCGAATCCGGAATGACAATTCCGTTGCGCGTCGTCTCTTGTTCCTCGATCCGCTTCACCACGATGCGGTCGTATAAGGGTCGGATGTTCATGTTATTTGTCTCCACTTAAACTCTTTTCAGACATTCTCGCGACCTTTAAAGCCCGATATCTTGTATCCTGGCTGATCATTCTCCGGATCTGGTCGCCGATTTCCTGCCACTCGCGAATGAAATA
>JACMLA010000250.1 GCA_014379815.1 Bryobacteraceae bacterium
GACCCGCTTCTGGCGAAGCTAACGGTCTGGGGTGAGACCCGTTCGATAGCCACTGCACGGATGCGGCGAGCACTCGACGAGACCGCAGTAGAAGGCATTATGACGAACGTCGCCTTCTTTCGAGAGATCCTGCGCGACCAGCAATGGGAAGCCGGTGATCTCCATACCGGCTTCATTGACGACTGGTTCGCCCGCCGCTCCCCAGTCCCGCTGGACAAAATGGCGGAGCTTGCAGTAGCCATCGCCGCCATTAAAACAGGCCAAAAAAGTCCGGCTGAACCACACAGGCAGAGTCGCTCCGAATGGCTCTCCGCCGGTCGTGACCAAATGCTTCGATGACACAAAATACTTCGAGACGGTTAAGGTTGGGGCCAGCCACCAGCCAAAGCTTTGTACAGGCGAACAGATTCTACGAGTGCCGTGGTATTCGATTCCGACCTCTGCAGCTCCGCGTCGAAGACACTCCTCTGGGCATCGAGTACCGTCAGGAAGTCTTCGATCCCTGCTGTGTTCAGTTCACGCGATAGCTCCAGAGACCTCGCCGAAGAACTCACCGCGGCGTCCAGCTTTGCGGTGCGTGCCTGTTGCTGCCGATAGCCCGAGATCGCCTTCTCTGCTTCCTCAAATGCCAGCAGTATCTCGTTTTGATAGGTAAGCCGGGCCTGTTCCACACGAGCGTCATTCACGGCAATGTTCGACCGGATCCGGCCACCGGAAAAGATAGGAAGCGTTAGCTGGGGTCCGATGCTGAAGAAGTTCCCGCCACCCAGCGATAGTCCCGACACAGTCGTGGATTGCCGTCCCAGCAGGCCGTTCAGGTTGATCTTCGGATAGAGATCCGATCGGGCAACGCGCAGCCTCGAGAGCGCGGCTTGGATCCGCGTCTCTGCCGCGCGTACATCCGGCCGTCGCCGCAACAGAGTGGAATCGATTCCGGTTGCATCCAGCTTCGGGCTCACGACAGCGGAAGGCGTCGCGAGCGGTCGTGTCACAAGAGACTGGTCGGTCGTAAGAACCGCCAGCCGCGTCAGCCGAAGCACTCTCTCGTTCTCCAGCGCCGGCAAATTCGCCTCAGTGTTCGCGAGCAGTGTCTCCTGCCGCTCCACATCCAGCTGCGTCGCAAGTCCCGCTTCCGCGCGAGTCTTCGTCAGGCCCAGAACGTCAGCCTGCGTGTCGCGACTCCGCTGAGTAATCAGCAGCCGTTCCTCCGCACCACGCAGCTCGAGATACGTTCGCGCAACCTCCGCACTGACGCTGATTGCGAGATCCTCGCGAAGCTGTGCCTCTGCCTGCACATCCGCACTGGAAGCCGCAAGAGCCGCCCGGTTCCCGCCAAACAAATCGAGCTCCCACTTCATGTCCAGTCCGCCCGAGAAGATGTTGGTCTCGAATGGTGCCACGAACGTCCCGCCCGCCACTTCGCCTGAGGCGCGGGGAATTCGCACAACACCCTGCTGAAAGCCTCCCCGTAGCCTCTGCGCGCTGCCAGTCACATCGAGGGAGGGCAGCAATGCG
Organism: Bryobacteraceae bacterium; assembly: GCA_014379815.1. Next base: position 1,516 of record JACMLA010000250.1, read on the forward strand.
CTTCTCGAACCGCCACGCAGGGCACGGGCTTCTGCAATCCTCTGGGTTGCCGATTGCAGATCCACGTTGGCCGTCAAAGCCTTCTCGACCAGCGCATCCAGCTGCGGATCCCCATAAACTTTCCACCATGAATCCGCCGCCGAAAGCACAACCGGGAGCAGCGTCAATACGAGCAGTGCAACAGGCCGCATCACAACTTGCCTTTCTCCGTCCCAGATTCTTGCGTCCCGGACTCGATGGAAAGGTCCATCTGCTGGCCGGGATACACAGGAGCCCCTTTTGGCAGAGCATAGATTGCCTGCAAAACCCGGGTGTCTACCCTCTCGGTCGAATCGCCCGTAAGATTCTTTTTCGGCACCACGTAAGGCTCGAAGCTGACAAACGTCAGAGGGTATTTCTGCTTCGAATTGCCTCGCACCGACGCTACCGCTTTCTCACCGGCGCGCACCCTCCACGCGTCCTTTTCATCGATGTCCGCGCGGACATTCAAGACGTCCACGTTGCCCATCAGCATCAGCGACTGTGCGAGTGCGCCGGACTGCGCATACTCCCCAGGGCGCGTCTTTACCTGAAGAATGCGACCGGTAATCGGAGCCGTGATTGTCAGACGGTTGATGTCCGCCTGGATTCGGGCCACCTGCGCTTCAGCCTGCTTCACTTCCGCGCGGGCAACATCCAGATCCGGCTTCCACGTTCCGGCTTTCAACAGCCGGAGCGAGGCCTCATTCTGCGCCACACGAGCCTGCGCCGCTTCCACCGCTCTGCGTCGCTTCTGGACGTCCTCTTCGCGAACCGCTCTCTTGTCCTTCACGCTTTCAATCAGCCGGAGTTGCGTCAGGGAGTCTTCCATCTGAGCCTTAGCTTCGGCAACACGCGCCTCAGCGGGCGGAATCTCTTCCGGCCGCGGAGCGGATTCCAGTCTGGACAGTTTGCTGCGAGACAGATCCAGAGCCGTCTGCCGCAACCCAAGTTCCGCCCGGATATCGCGGTCGTCGAGGGTAAACAACGGTTGACCTTTTTGTACTGAATCCCCGGCCTTGACGAAAACTCTGGTCACCAGACCGGAGACCGGAAGACTGACCCCGATGTTTTCTGACGACGCTTCCACCAGGCCCACAGCGCCTACCTGCTTCGCAAACTGGGCAGCGGGCGGCTGCGAAGGTGGAGCTACGTTAGCTTTTACAGGCGTCATCGTTCTGACGCTATGAATCGAAAACGCAAGTGCCATCACCGCGATGGCGGGCAGTCCGTATTTAAGCAGCATCTCTCTCCGTGCCTCCCCTGTTTTCCTCAACGTGTGTGACAAGACCGTCGTTCATATGAGCGATCCGGTCCGCAAACGGAAAGATCCTGCTGTCGTGTGTCACCACCAGCACAGCCCGGTCCTCGCGGACTGCAATCTTCCGAAGCAATTCCATAACCTGATGACCTGTGTCCGCGTCCAGCGCCGATGTGGGTTCATCGCAAACCACCAGTCGCGGTTCGTGAATCAGCGCGCGGGCGAACGCCACCCTCTGCTGCTGACCACCAGACAACTCGTTCGGTTTGGCCTTCAATCGAGCCCCCAGCCCTAACTCGGCAAGCAGAACCTCAGCCTTCTGCACCGCCAGTTTCCGTGACATGCCCGCAGCCAGCAATGGCACCGCTGCATTCTCAGCAGCCGTGAGTGCGGGCAGCAGATTGAACTGTTGAAAGACAAAGCCCAGATTCTTGCGGCGAAACAGGACCGCCTTAGATCCGCGCAGTAAGCTGATGTCGGTGCCCAATACCTGGAGCTTGCCTGCGGTCGTATCCAGCAGCCCGGCAATCACCGACAGCAGTGTGGTTTTGCCGCAACCGGAAGGTCCCACCAGAAACGTCATCTCACCCAGCGCGACCTCAAAGTCCACGCCGCGCAACACCCGTACGATGTTTTCTCCCGACCCAAAATCCTTTCGAACTTTGCCGCAAATCACTGCCGGCGTATCGGGGTTAGCCACGGAACACCACCGCTGGCTCCAGCACCGCGACTCGCCGGACACTCACGAAGCTCGCTAGGAAGATGATGACGAGCACCGCCACCGCCGTGCCGGTCATGATCTCGGGCAGCAGGCGGAATCCACGCAGATCGAGGTTGCCTTTGGTTACCTCAAAGAATGTTGCAGTCATGGAGATACCGATCGCGTACCCCGCTGCGCCGACGATCATGGCCTGCATCAGGATCATGCCGATGATGCGCCAGTTAGTGACGCCGATAGCTTTCAGCGCGCCAAACTGCTTGAGGTTCTCAACTACAAACAGATAGAAAGTCTGGCCCGCAACGACGGTTCCGACTACCAGCGCAATCACGACGGTGATGCCGAAGTTGATCGGAATGCCCGTGTTCTGGATGTAGTACCAGATCGTCTCCCAGCCAAACTGGTTGGAAGTGGATGCCTTCAAACCCGTCGCTTCGGTGATGCGCTTCGTAGCCTCTTCATCGGTGATGCCAGGCTGCGCTTTGGCAAGGATGAAGGACATCAGATTCCGTTCCCGGCCGACAAACTGGATCGCCTGCGAATACCGTGTGTAGAAGACCGGCAGATTCACAAACGGTGCGGAGGAGTTGACCACAGCAACGATCCGGACAGTCCGGTCATTCAGGTCGAGCGTCTTGCCGGGAGTCACCGGCTCATTCGGGAAGAAGTATTGATATCCGGTCTCGTCAATCGCTACCGTCTCCGGGTCCGACAGAGACTGCCAGTCCCCGGCGACTATTTTGCGGGGCGCGCCCACCAGAGTCGAATCATCCAGACCCATCAGGATCACGCCGCGAAACTTACCGTCGGGTCCTTTCGCGCGTGAAGTTCCTTTGAAGAGGGGGACAGCCCATTCAATGCCGGAAACGCCCCGCACGCGGTACAGGTCCTGGTCGGTCAAAGCCTTCACCTCGTCGACGTACTGCGTGTTCGCATCCATGACCCAGATAGAGGCGTCCTGGATGTCGTCAATCTGGGAACTGGTGCGATTCATCAGGCCGCAGAAGATGGAGACCTGATGCGACATAAGGAAAGTCGAGAAGGCAATCGCGAAGATCAGCCCGATGTACTTGGCTTTATCTCCCGTCAGCATTTGCCATGCAACAAAATTCACATTCCCTCCGGATAACGTTGTTCACTAGATTGATCAGCGTTCAACGCTGGTGCAAAAAAAATCATGCCCTAACCCCCTCGATCAGAATGTCGACGTGGCGTCCGATCAAACGGGACTGTTCTATAAACGGGAAACCATGGCAATCCATAAACACAGATGCCATTCCGTGCAGGGCAGCCCAGATAGCTTGTGAGACTTCTTTCTCATCGGTCAGTTCCGGGCGCAATAGCCCGTCCGAGATGCAGGCCAAAACCGTATGCTGTAAACAGTTAAACGTTCTAAAGCCCTCTTCTTCAAAAGCAGCAGCAATGACCTTCGGCTTTTCATGGCCAGGGTAGGAAGTAGCAAATAAAACACCGTAATGATGAGGATTCTCGATGCCGAAAGCAATATAGGTGAGACAGATCCGCCGGAGCCGGTCGAGTGCGGAGGCATCGGCGTCCTCCGCTATGGCATGCATCCTGTGGGTGAGCTTGACAAAGGTCTCCCGAACCAACTGCGCCATGATGGCGGCTTTGTCGTCGAAGTAGTGGTACAGGATGCCAGGCGAACAGCTGCATTTCTCCGCGATCCGTCGTACCGAAGTCGCTTCGTAGCCCTCTCTTACGAACATTTCGCGCGCAGCATCGAGGATGTCCTGCCTCAGCGATTCCCGGTATTCTTCTCTTCGTGTTCTGACAGCCATTGAACACTGTTCAATGTACGCGAATTCACTCTGTGTGTCAATCGTAACGGTGTCCGCCGAAACAGCTACCCCCTTACTGTCATCCGCATAAGTGAGGAATTCAAAAATGGCGGAACGTCCTGACGATCGTTGGACTAATGAGGGAATGGGAGACCGTGGAGGCGCTGCGGAAAGACCCCGCCGTGCACGGGAGCATGGTGAAGAAGGAGAACAGCGCTCTGGCTATTGGTCGTCACGTCCTTCGGATCACGAAGCGGGCTACGGTGGTGGCCGGGAGCGCGCGGAAGAATTTAGCCGCAACTCTTTCGGCGAGACAGGCTGGGGGAGTGGCCGCCAGTTTCACCCGGATGAGCCGTACCGAGGTGGCAACGAGAGGCCTGAGCCCCGGCGTGACTTCCCGTACGGTCCCCGAAATGTTCAGGCAGGGCCTGGATGGGACGAAAGGTACGCCAGGGAAAACGCGGGCCAGCATGGCGAAAGTGGTGGTCAGCCCACCATGCAGAGAGGTGCGAGCCAGAGCGGCGGAGGAGTCGGACACCGGGAACAAGGGACCGGAAACTCGCGCGATATGAGTCCTCGCGGGGGGTACGGTATACGGGAAACCGAGCATTGGGGACAAAGTTCCAATGGCCCTGACTCCCGCCCCAATCATGCCGGAAAAGGCCCGAAAAACTATCAGAGATCCGATGAGCGAATTAGTGAAGACCTCTGTCACAGATTAACCGAGCACCCCGGCATCGATGCGACACACATCGAAATCCAGGTACGACAGGGCGAGGTGGTTCTTACCGGAACTCTCTCGGATCGCCGCGCGCGTTACGAAGCGGAAGAGGTCGCGGCTGCCGTCAATGGAGTGAAGGACGTTCAGAACCAGATCCGGATCGGGTGATTTCGCCGTTACACTTGCGCTACTCTGGTCAGCCAGAGAGTCCACGCGATGATGCTGACGAGACGACTTATTCTTCGCTCCCTTTTGGTTTCTGCTCCAGGAGCAGCTTTAGCCTTCCAGGCGGCTGCTCCCCGGCGAACCCCTGATGTTCCTTATGTCCCCACACCGCAGGCTGTCGTAGAGGCCATGCTGCAGCTGGGCGAAGTAAAGAAAGGCGACGTTCTGTTTGACCTGGGTTCGGGAGATGGCCGGATTCCAGTCACCGCAGCCAAGCTGTATTCGGTACGCGGGACTGGAATTGACATCAATCCGGAGCGGATCACCGAAGCCGAGGCGAACGCCCAAAAAGAGAATGTCACCGGACTGGTCAAGTTCCTCAACCAGGATCTGTTCGAGGCAGACATTAAAGAAGCTACGGTCGTGACTCTTTACCTGTTGCCGAGCATCAATCTCAAGCTCCGGCCCAAGTTATTTCGTGATTTGAAACCGGGCACCCGCATCGTCTCCCACAGTTTCGATATGGGTTCCTGGGAGCCGGAGAAACGGATTGAGATCGATGGCCGCTACCTCTACTTGTGGCGGATTCCCAAGACACCTCCTCAGTTCAAAGAGGGCGAATAGGGTTCGACCGATCTAAGCTACGGCTTCGGGCTGCTCGAGCGGCATCTCAACACGGGCTTTGCCATTTAGGAATGCCTTGATAGACCGGAGCGCCTGCCGCGACCTCTGATCGTTCTCGATTAGGGCGAATCGGACAAAGCCTTCGCCCAGCGGCCCGAACCCAATACCGGGCGACACCGCTACCAGAGCCTCCTCCAGGAGACGCTTGGTAAACCCAAGGGAACCGAGAGACCGGAATTGCTCCGGCACCGGCGCCCAAACGAACATCGAACCTCGTGGTGTCTCAACGGGCCATCCCGCCTTGTGCAAACCGCTAACGAGAAGATTGCGGCGCTTCTGATACATCGTGCGAATCTTCTCTGTTTCGTCCTCGCATTCCCGCAAAGCGATGATGCTGGCGATCTGGATCGGCTGGAAGACTCCATAGTCAAGGTAGCTCTTAATGCGCGCCAGCGCCGCGATCATACGCTCGTTGCCAACGCAGAAGCCCACACGCCAGCCAGCCATGTTATAGCTCTTAGACATCGAGAAGATTTCTACCGCGACGTCCTTCGCACCCGGAACCTGCAGAATACTTGGCGCCTTATAGCCATCGAAGCATATGTCGGCATAGGCGAAATCATGCACAATCATGGAGCCGTGATGCCGTGCGAGGCTAACGATCTCGGCGAGGAACGGCAAGTCTACACAATGGGTCGTGGGGTTGTGCGGAAACGAAATTAGAATCAGGCGCGGCTTGCGTGTAGACCGCCGGTATAGGTCTTCCAATCCATTCAAAAACGTCGCGGGGTCCGGCATAGGGAGCATGCAAGCCTGACCTTCCGCCATCACGACACCGTACTGGTGGATCGGGTATGCCGGGTTCGGGGAGACTACCGCATCCCCGGGTCCAATGACGGCGAACAACAGGTGGGCAAGTGCGTCCTTAGCTCCGATTGTTGCGATCGCTTCCGTAGCGGGGTCGAGGTCTACGTCGTAGTTTCGCTTGTAACGCGCGACGATCTCCTCCCGCAATTTGGGAATGCCCTTCGACATGGAGTACCGGTGGTTACGAGGATTGCGAACAGCCTCGATCAGCTTGTTTACGATAGGTCGCGGAGTCGCTCCGTCCGGGTTTCCCATTCCCAGGTCCACCACATCCTGCTGAGCGGCCCGCAGCTTCGCCTTCATCTCATTCACTACCGCGAAGACATAAGGCGGGAGCTTGGAGATGCGGTAAAACTCATCGGTCGGATGCGACATATTCGTATTGTATTCGCCGGATCGTAACTAACTTTCGTTACCAGCTGTCGTATTGGACTCATGCGTTCCTTGCTGCGGAAGCCCGGCTACACCCTGCTCGCGGTCCTGACACTAGCGATCGGGATCGGGATGTGCGCGACAGTTTTTAGTCTGGTAAAGGCGGTGATCCTGCGGCCTCTTTCCTATGCCAACTCGGGAGCCGTCGTAACCCTGCTGTATGACGGGCAGAGACCTGTGTCCCCGGCAGACTTCCAGGACTGGAAACGGGAAGCGCGTAGCTACCAGGCCATGGAAGCTGCCTTCGTCTGGGGTGCGGTCCTCACCGGTAGTGAAGCAGCCGAACAGGTGACGGGTCTGCAGATGACGCCCGGAATGTTCCGGCTGCTGGGAGACAAAGCAGCACTCGGACGGACGCTTCAAGCCCAGGATGCTTCGCCAGGCTTTGCGGCAAAGAACGTAGTTCTGGGTGACAGTCTGTGGAAGCGGCGGTTTGGCGCAGATCCCCGGATCGCAGGCCGGACGGTTCGGCTCAGCGGAGAAGTCTACACAGTTGTCGGCGTGATGGCACCGGATTTCCGGTTCCCTCCTTTCTGGGCGACCTCGGCGGAGATGTGGGTTCCGCTGGACATGACATCGATGCCTAAGTCCAGGCAAGCGCGCATGCTGCGTGTCTTCGGTCTGTTGAAAGACAACGTGCCGCTCCAAGCTGCTCAGGCAGAGATGAACACGATTGGCGCACGTCTGGCCGCAGTCTATCCGGACAGTAACACCGGGCTGGTTGCCTCCGTCGATCCTTTGGCCGATAGGGTCTCCGGGAAAGCGAGAACTCCGCTGTTGCTGCTCTTCGGGGCAGTGGGGTTGCTGCTTCTGGTAGCGTGTGCGAATGTTGCCGGCCTGATGCTGGCGCGCGCTGTGGAACGCAGGCGAGAGATCGGCGTGCGGCTGGCACTTGGCGCGAGCGCGAAACAGATTGCCATGCAAATGCTTGGCGAGAGTTTACTCGTTGGCCTTGCGGGTGGTTTGCTCGGTGTCGTGCTCGCAGTCGTTGCGGTGGAGGTGATCGCCCCCGCGCTCGCGGTGTCACCGGCTGATTTATCGCGTCTGGAAGGCGTGCACGCTGACGCTTCTATACTGGCGTTCTGTGCGTTGACGTCCCTTCTAACCGGAGTTCTGTTTGGCATGGTCCCCGCATGGCAGGCCGCAAGAGTGGACCTCAATGACTCGCTTCGGGACGGATCCCGGGGCGCTTCGGAAGGTCGGAGCGGACTGCGTCTGCGGAGCCTGCTGGTGAGCGCGCAGACAGCGATCTGCATCGTCCTGCTGGCAGGGGCCGGTGCCTTGCTGCAAAGCTATCGCCAGATGCGAGCTCTCGATCCTGGCTTCGCGTCTGAGAACCTTCTCACGATGACGATTTCGCTTGCCGGGCGAAAGGACTACGTGGGGGAACGGCGGGATGCGCTGTACGCCGAGGTCACCAGCGCTATAAGAGATCTGCCGGGCGTTCTCTCCGCTTCGATGGTCAACCATTTACCTGTTGGTGGAGACACGTGGGGGACGCGTATAGCGGCTGAGGGTGCGCCCGCCCGTCGCCCCGGCGAGGAACACTCCGCGGTCTTTCGCATCAGTCAGCCCGATTATCTGGCGACCCTGAACATTCCTTTACTGCGAGGGCGCGACTTCACCGCCAACGACAAGCACGACAGCCAGAGAGTCGCGATTGTCAATGAAAAGCTGGCGCGGCGTCTCTGGAATACTGTGGACGTTGTTGGGAATCGAATCACGTTTGACGACGCTGGCAAGGGAATGACAATCGTCGGCGTGACTCGCAACGTGCGCCAGAATGACTTCACGTCAGAGCCAGATTCTGAGATTTTCATCCCGTACGGTCAGAACGGAGCAGCGCGAACATCGGTGGCTCCGTCCAGTGCCACGATGACGCTGGTCCTCAGAACACGGAATGACCCAATGGCTCTGGCCTCTGTGGTTCGCGCAGCCGTCGCGCGGATAGACAAGGACATTGCAGTAGCGCAGGTCCGCTCCGCCGACCGCATTATCGACAACATCCTGTGGCAATCGCGCATGACTGCTGCGGTCACCGGCCTGCTCGCCAGTTTCGCGCTGACCCTTGCGTGTATTGGGCTGTACGGCGTGCTCTCCTACGTCGTCGCCAGTAAGAAGCGCGAAACGGGTATACGGCTGGCTCTGGGCGCGACCCGTACCAACGTGGTTCTGCTCTTTCTGCGGTATGGAACCACCATGGTCGTAAGTGGAATTGCAATTGGACTCACGGTCTCTTTCGTCGTACTGCGTTCCCTGCAATCCGTGATGTACGGCGTAAAAGAAGCCGACACGAATGTTCTCGCGGCAGGTCCTTTGGTTCTGCTGGGCGTTGCTCTCGTGACAGCGCTGATACCCGCACTCCGCGCCTCCAGACTCAATCCGGTGAGAGCTCTCCAGGGAGATTAGTAAAGCCCGGTTAGAATCCAGGAAGATGCTCAAGTGGCCCGAAGTCTTGAATCTCGCCAGCAATGGCAATCCTGTTCTCGCCCGGAAGGTCGTTAAGACGGAAGCAGAATGGCGGCAA
>JACMLA010000251.1 GCA_014379815.1 Bryobacteraceae bacterium
GGAGAGTATCGTCGAGCCCGGACTTGCCCGGACCTTTGACGCCAAGTTCGCGTGCAAGTTGTTTGAAGGATGCGCGGCCGTGAGGCAGTCGCGCCATGTGACTTAAGAGAGCCTCTTCTGTTAGCGAATCGGCGTCGGCGCGGGGCACGCCTACATTATTACAACCGGCCTTTCCCGGCGTTTGTCGGAGCCTCGTCGGTACAGGGTGGAGATTTGCGCAGTTGTGGAATGCAGGACGTAATGACACTGTCAAAGTACAGTGCCAGAGACTCACGGACCACGGTCTCCGGCATCGAATCCGGTTCGACGATTTGGCGCATGGTCAGGCCCTGGGCCATGGAGATGAAGCTGCTTACGATGAGTTCCGTAGATGGGGCATTGGTGACATGGAATTCCTTGAACAGAGCATCCAGAAAGCGAGCCCCTGTGTGCGTGTCCTGGCCGACGAAATCCGCGATCATCTTGCGACTACTGTTGTTGCGTACTCCGTACATCTCCATCTCGAGGTAGAACATGCATCCTTTGCGATCAAGACACATGTCGATCGCGAAATTTCGCAACGCATTCAGCTTCTCTTCGGGAGTGGTATTCTCCGCCGCCATCTTTGCGAAGTCTTCGCGAGAACGAGCGCTTTCCCGATCGGCCACTGCCGCCAGAATCTCATCTTTCGTCTCGAAGTTCGAATAGAAAGCACCCCGGGAGTAGCCCGCGTGCTCTGCGATGCGATCGATTGTGGTGGCCTCGATACCACCCGAAGAGAACAGATCGTGAGCCGCCTCGATCAGCCGTTCGCGGGTCACAGCCCTGCTTTCTTCCCGGCTTAATCGTCTGCGCTGCTCTACCGGTACCATCGGTTGTCATTCTACCGTCATTGTATTCACATACGCAAATGTATTTCGATATTGACTTGTCTCCAAAGCCGAAGTAAGATCCGAATGTGAATACGTCGTTGTATTTCGGTGCGACTCTGGCTCTGACGCTGGCAGTTGACACACAAGCGGCAACTCTGGATGAGGCGATTCGAGAAGCGCTGGCGCACAATCGCCAGATCCGGATCAGCGCAGCTCAGGTAGAACGCCGCAAGTATGAGGTAGAAGCAGAGAAGACTAAGCGTCTGCCGACTGTGAACGTATCGGGAACAGCGGGCATTTCGTTGACACGGGCCGACGTAACGTTTCCCCGCGGTTCTTTCGGCGATTACGCCGGCACTGGCCCGATTCCGGGAGACGATACCAGGGTTGGCATTCCACGGCAGCTTAGTGGGTTCTCGTACTCCAGTTTTTCGCTGCCACTGACACAGCAGAGTCGTATTGGGGCAAGAATCGCCGGCGCGCGTCTTGAGGTAGAGCTCGCCGCAAACGATCGTGAGCGTACAGAGCACGAGGTTGTGCGGGACGTGCGTCAGTTGTACTTCGCTTCGCTAGCGGCGGAGGCTGCAGCGAAAGCAACTGAAGCGAACCTGACACTGGCAAAAGAGGTAGAGCGACTCGCGTCAGAAGGCCTCGATATCGGTACCACACTTCCGTCGGAAAGAGGCGAGGCTGTTGCCCGTCGGATTCGCGGAGAAAGCGCTGTGTCTGCTATTGCGGCGGACCGCGCGAATCTCCGGGAACAGCTCAACCTGTTGCTGGGCAGGGCGCTGGATGAGTCGTTTGAGTTTGTGCAGCCGGCTGAGGCTTTCTTGTCTGACTTAACGCTTGCGGAGATGCGCCGGCTTGCTGCGAGCGGACGCCCCGAGATTGTGGCCGCACAACTTCGCGTGCAGCAGACGGAAACCTCCATTCGGGCCAGGCGAGCTGAATTTATCCCGGATGTGAGTCTCACGGTGCAGCATTTCGGTTTTCTGAATACCGGGAATCTCGCGCCGTCCAACTATGCCGTAGCGGGCCTGCAAGTTTCCTGGGAGCCATGGGATTGGGGCCGCAAGAAACGGGAACTCCAGTCGTTGCGCTCACAAGCTGAGGGCGCGCGTCTGGCGGTTGAAGACTCGCAGCAGCAAGTACAGCGCGAGGCGAGTCAGGCTCTGCGGGCATGGGAGCAGAGTGGACGTGATGTGGCAACTGCACGCGCTGCGGTTGTTGCCGCGCAGGAATCGCTTCGCGTGGTTCGCGAGCGATTTGGTCAGCAAGCCGCGCTGATGCGGCAACTACTGGAAGCACAAGCAACTTTTGAGACGGCACAGGAGCAGCAAGTGCGAGCCGAGGCGTCGCGTGGAACTGCATGGGCCAACCTGCAACTGGCAATTGGGAGAAAGTGATGAGACCGACCTTAATCTTTTCCGGGATCGTGAGTGTGCTGGTGCTGTTTGGCCTGACGGGATGCAAGTCAGAGCACAAAGTGGCTGCAAGGGAACTGACTTCGGTCCGTTCGTGGACTGTCCGACCGGGTATGGCGGCACAGGAGGTTCGCTACTCGGGCAGCGTGGAACCTCTTGCGCAGGTGACTCTGGCGTTCCGAACCGCGGGCATCGTCCAGAGCGTTCGCACTGTACAAGGAATCAATGGTCGCCCCCGACCGCTGGAGACAGGAGATTTTGTAGCTGCCGGAACTGTGTTGGCGACTGTTCGAAGTGCGGAGTATCGCGCACGGACCAGTGCCGCTGAGGCCCAGTTGTCGGACGTGCGGTCTGGCAAGGACTCAGCCGCAGCTCAGGTTGCGGAAGCGGAGGCAGCGAAGAGCCAGGCTGCGCTGGATTGGGACCGCGGCCGAAAGCTGTTTCAGGTTCAGGCGATGACGCAGGCTGAGCTCGATGGGATCAAAAGCAGGCTGGATGCATCAAGCGCGAGGGTGGAAGCCGCAAGGGCTCAGGTGTCTTCAGCCGAGGCGAGAATCGACGCAGCCCGGGCATCTACGGATGAGAGCCGGGTGGCTTTGAATGACACGACGCTGGTCGCGCCCTTCAGCGGATATGTGGTTTCGCGAAGCGTCGAGCGAGGTGCCTTCATGGACACGGGAACATCGGCGATCAGTCTCGCTGACCTGACGCGCGTCAAGATCGTTTTCGGTGTTCCCGATACTGGACTTGCGCAACTGCGACCGGGGGCGGTGGTTCACGCCAGAATCGATGCCTTGGGCGTTGACGCAATTCCAGCGACCGTCGAATCTGTCTCGCCCATTGCAGATTCGGCAACTCGCGCTTTCCGGGTCGAAGCAATTGCTTCCAACCCGCAGCGAAAACTGAGTGCGGGCATGGTGGCCTCTGTCGTGATTAGTACCCCGGCCGTTCGAGAGCAGCTGATTGTTCCCTTAAGCGCCCTCGTCCGCGGCACAGAGGAACACGACTTCGCCGTCCTGGCGCTGGAAGGCTCCACGGTTCGTAAACGTTCAGTTCGCATCGGAGTCGCGCAGGGCAGTTCTGTTGCGGTGCTAAGCGGATTAACGGCGAATGAAAGGATCGTTCAGGATGGCGTGGCTCGCTTGAAAGATGGCGAGATGGTCCAGATTCTGCAGTAAAGCAGGTAAAACAACATGTCGCACCATCAAAATCTGGATAACAAACACAATACTGCCCGGTATTTCGTTGAAAATCGTCAGGTGTCATGGGCGGTATTGGTGGGCGTGGCTGTGTGGGGCCTTTGGGGATACGTCAATATGCCCCAGCGTAAGGATCCCGAGATTCCGGTTCGCGACACTCTCGCGATTGTGCGCTGGCCCGGTATGCCCGCCGAACGCATCGAACAGCTCGCCACGAAAAAGGTCGAAGAAGCTTTGGCGCAAAACACCCACGTCACCGAGCTTCGATCGGTAACGAGGCCCGGAGTCGCGTACATCTTTGCGAAGTTCGATGAAAAGCTGGAAGGTACAGGCAGGGAGCTCGATGATCTCCAGGGAAAGCTTGCGACCCTTCAACTCCCTTCCGGTGTGATGCCGGTCGAGCTTGTCAAAGACTTCGGCGACACGGCGACTCTGATGTTGACCGTGGCCAGCCCTCCAGCCGATCGGATGGATCTGGATCTGCGAGCCCGGGAGATCGGCCAGGTTCTTCGCCCGGGCCGCGTGTCGGTGATCTGGCCCGCAGCGCGTACCCTGCAATCGAGCGAGCTGAGCCGAGTGACGCAGAGGATCGGCCAGTGGCTTGAAGAGAGTGGAGCCGGCAAACAGATCCAGAGTCTAACGGGCTCGGGATTCGCTGGCTTCGACTTGCAGACGACGAAGTCACCGGCAGAAATCCTGAACCGGGTGAAGCAGCTGGCAATCACAAAGTTGCAGATTCCAGAACTGCATCCCGATGTTTGGGAGCCGATCGCAGTCTCTGATGCAGCTCAGGTGCGCTCTTCGCTGGAGCAGGTTGCCGGTGCGAAATTCAGCTATCGTGAACTGGACAACTTCACCGAGAAGATCGAGAAAGCTCTGAAGACCCTGTCCCCTGTGACACGGGTGAATCGTTCCGGCCTTCTTCCCGAGCAGATCCTGGTGCAGTACTCACAGGAGCGGTGGGGTGCTTATGGCATACCGGCGGACCGCATCCAGCAAACGCTGAGGGCGCGCTCCACCGTTGCCGTGCCTGCGGCGATCAATGCCGAGGGCCGATCACTTCCAGTGGTCCCGGATGCCGACTTCCGCTCGACCGACGAGATCGCGAATCTGTTGATTCCAGCAGGCAACGGGTCGAACGTGTACCTGCGCGATTTCGCGGAAGTGGAACGAGGGTACGAGACGCCAGCCCGCTTCCTGAATTACTTCAACTATCGCGATACCCAGAGCAAGTGGCATCGTGCGCGTGCTGTCTCACTGGACATTCAGATGCGTAGCGGCGAGCAGATCGCGCATTTCGATGAGGTGGTTACCGCTGAACTCGAGAAGGTGAAACAACAGCTTCCCGCGGACCTGATTCTTGACCGGACGTCGGATCAGCCGAAGCAGGTGGAAGAGGCGGTTGAGCTTTTCATGGGGAGTTTGTGGGAAGCAATTGCACTGGTCGTGCTTGTCTCGTGGATTGGCTTTCGCGAATGGCGCTCGGCATTATTAATGGCTCTTGCGATTCCAATAACTCTGGCGATGACATTCGGAATGGCTCAGCTGCTGGGCGTCGATCTACAACAAGTTTCGATTGCGTCTCTGATCATTGCTCTGGGCCTGCTGGTTGACGATCCTGTTGTGGCGGGCGATGCCATCAAGCGTGAGCTGGGTGCCGGCAGGCCAGGTATGTTTGCTGCCTGGCAAGGCCCTACAAAACTCTCGAGGGCCATCCTTTTTGCCACGTTGACCAACATCGTGGCGTACCTTCCGTTTCTGCTGATGAGCGGAGACAACCGGCGGTTTCTGTTTACGCTGCCCGTTGTGATGACCTGCGCCTTGATCGCCTCGCGGCTGGTCTCCATGACGTTCATCCCTCTGCTGGGTTACTACCTGCTGCGGCCTCACGCGGAGCCAACTCTGCAGGAGCGGCGCCGCACGGGCTTTGGAGCTCTTTACTACCGCACCGGCCTCTGGGCCATTGAGCATCGCTGGGCCGTTCTTGGTGTATTTGTTGTGGGGTTGCTGGGCATTGGCTATATGGCCTCAGGCTTGAAGCAGCAGTTTTTCCCCTTCGAGCGCCAGTATCTTTCGTTTGCCGAAATATGGCTCCCCGAGAATGCGTCGATTACCGCTACTGCGGAAACGACAAGGAAGGCCGAACAGATCTTCAAGCGAGTCGCAGAAGAGTACGGGCGAGGGAAAAAACACGATGGGGAGCGCGTACTGCGGTCGTTGACGACTTGGGTCGGTGGCGGGGGGCCACGCTACTGGCTGACCAGCAATCCCGAACCGCAGCAGCCGAATTACGCACACGTGCTGGTCCAGGTGCAGGACAAGGAGGACACGGCAGAACTGCTTCCGCTGTGGCAGAAGGCTCTCAGCCGCGAGATACCCGGCGCTACGGTAGACGTTCGACGTCTAGAGACCAGCGCTCCAATCGGGATCCCAATTCAAATTCGTTTGTCGGGCGATGACGTGAAGGTGCTGCGCGTGGAAGCAGCGAAGCTGGAGCAGCTGTTCCGGAGCACGAAAGGATCGTCCCGCGTACGCGACGACTGGGGTGAAGATATCCTGACGGCACATCTGAACATCGATGAAGCACGATCGGCGATGGCGGGAGTTTCGCCATCTGATGTGGCCTCGGCTGCTTCCGGAGGACTCGATGGAACAGTGATGGGATCGATACGGGACCGCGATCGGGAGATTCCCATCCAGCTACGTCTGCGCATGGAAGAGCGGGCGAGCAGTAGTGATATCAGCAACCTCTACGTGTACTCGCAGACAGGTCAATCGCGTGTGCCTCTTTCCCAGGTGGCTTCACTGGACTACCGCATGCAGCCCGCCCGCATCGGTCGCTATCAGCAGTTTCGAACGATTACCGTCGCAAGCTTCCCTCAGGAAGACTATCTTGCGTCCGAGGTTCTTGAAGCTGCCATGCCGAAGATCCAGGAGTTTGAGAAAACGCTTCCCTCCGGTGTGCGCATGGAGATTGCAGGCGAATTCAAAGAGCAGAACAAAGGTTTCGGCGAACTCGGGATGGTGATGCTGGTCTCGGTTCTTTCGATTTACTTTGCGTTAGTCGTGCAATTTCGCCACGCGATTAAACCGCTGATTGTGTTTGCCGCAATTCCGTTCGGAATTGTAGGCGGACTCCTTGGTCTCGAAATCATGGGCGCGCCTTTTGGCTTTATGGCCTTTCTCGGAGTGGCCAGCCTGGTCGGCGTCATTGTCAGCCACATCATTGTTTTGTTCGATTTCATCGAAGAGCGGCACGAAGCGGGCGAACCTCTGGTGGAGGCTCTGCTCGATGCCGGGATTCTCCGCCTCCGGCCTGTGCTGATTACGGTCGGAGCAACCGTCATAGCTCTGATCCCACTCGCGTCCGAGGGCGGGCCATTGTGGGAGCCTCTGTGCTATGTCCAGATCGGCGGTTTGACCGTATCCACGATGGTGACACTGATTCTGGTGCCTGTGGTGTACGCAATCTTCGTGCGTGATCTGAAATGGGTCAAGTGGGATGAAATCCCCGCGGGGGCACGGGCTACACCGGAGCTGGTTGAGGCTTAACCAGCTCGCTCCTTTCGTTCGCACCTTAACGAATGTGCTGACTGCTTATGGCGGTAGCAGCTGCTGGCC
>JACMLA010000252.1 GCA_014379815.1 Bryobacteraceae bacterium
CAGCAGGTTCGGTGAGTTGCGAGGGCGAGATAATCTCAGGCCCAAACCACGGCGTCAGCAGGGCAGCTGCGACTAAGAGAAGCAGCGGCCAACCTAGTACGAATCTCCAGTTAGAAGCCATAGTGCACAAGCACACTGCCGCATTCCAAGTGATCGATGCGAATGTGATCTCCGAACACGCCCTGGAATCCAGTTCCCGGGAATACTTCGCCGGGCGAAGCGTCGGCAATGGTTGCCCCGTTGTGGAGCAGAATAATGCGGGAGGCAAAGGCCGCGGCAAGACTGAGGTCATGGGTAGCAGCTACGCACAGCATCCCTCTGCCGCAAAGGTCCCTAATCGTGCGAAACATCTGAATTTGGTGCGGTAAGTCGACAAATGTGCCAGGCTCATCGACCAGTAGTGCGGCCGGTTGTTGCGCAAGCACGGCGGCGAACAACACTCGCTGCCGCTCGCCTCCACTTAGCTCGTCGACGAAGCGGTTGCGCAGTTCCTCGCAGCCCGTTAAACGCATTGCTTCCTCGCATGCCTGACGGTCTGTGTCACTTAGAATCCAGCCATTGCCGAAAGGGTGCCGACCCGTACGCACGACCTCAGCTGCCGTAAATCTGGATTGCAGCTGGAAGGACTGCGGCAAAAAAGAAACTCGGCGCGCAAGCTCACGCGGGTTCCACGACTTCACTTCCCGACCCTCGAAGACGCAGGTACCTCTGTGCTCCGGTAGAAAGCCAGCCATCACTTCGAGAAGCGTGCTCTTGCCAGCACCATTCAAGCCGCAAAGCGCTACGAACTCTCCGGGCGCAAACCGAGCCGTGACATCGCTCAGAGCCCTACGGCCGGAACGAAGGCATACTACCGAGCGCAGGTCGAACATGGGCGTCACCTGGGCCGATCTCCATGGATGAGTTTTTTGAAGGTGCTGGCTGCCTCTACCATTCGAGGCCCTGGCACAACGAAGATATCGTCGGCGACGGCGTGCACACGTGCTGTAATTTCGGGGCGGCTCTTCCAGAGCTGAATCACCGACTTCTTGTGGTCTTCTGATACTCCTTCGGTTTGGGCCATATCCCCCATATCAATAATCACGTCCGGCTGAAGCCGAACTATCGCTTCCAGCGATACTTTGGGGTAGGCAAGGGCAGAGTTCGAAAGCAGATTCTGGCCGCCTGCAATCGCCAGTAGCTCATTCAAGTAGGAACCCTTTCCCACGGCAACCATGCCCTCCAGACGTCCGGGTGTTCGGCCAACCACGAATATTACCGAGCGTCGCTTCAGAGGCCTCGCGTCGACCTCAATTCGATTCAGCGAATCGCGAATGTTTTTGATAACTTGAGCTCCACGCTCCTGCGTTCTGGTCGCGGTGGCGATGCTTTCAATCAACTTGAGGTTGGCGTTCACATCACCTATGACGACGGTTTCCACACGTATGCCGGAACCCTTTAGCCGCTCAAGAAACTGATTTGGTAGCCGCTCGACGATGACAAGATCGGGATTGAGACGAACAATCACCTCCGTGTTCGGTCGTAGCCAAGAACCTACTTTAGGTTTTGTGACTGCGTCCTGAGGGTAACGGCAATAGGCTGACACACCCACGACACGAGTTCCAGCCCCAAGCGCGTAGAGAGTCTCGGTGATCGCCGGCGAGGTGGACACGATACGTTCTTGTCCAAAGGCAACCGTAGCCAGAACGGCGATCAGGGTTAAGC
>JACMLA010000253.1 GCA_014379815.1 Bryobacteraceae bacterium
CAGCGCGATGGTGAGCTCTTCGAAGTCGAGGTAGTGGAGGTCGAGGAGAGTCCGCGCGAGCATGTAGGGACTAGTGACAGTGAACTTAAAAGGGCCACCCGCGACGGTTGCGGCGCGTTCGCAATCCGAGATGAGGTTGAGTCCGCCTTCCCCAAGAGGACCTTCGACCACGGCAGCGGCCCGGCTCCGAAACTGCATCGGTGCATACCGGGAAAAGGACTCATGGTCGCTGCGGCCGAGTTGCGTCCGCACTCCGGCCATGGGGCGCACGAAGTACTCGATCATGCCATTGGTGTCCGGATGATTCACATCGAAGCGGTACAGCTCTCCATCCACGGGCAGGTCGATTCCGAGCTGTCGCTGCAGCGCGAAAACGGTACGGGTCGCATCAATCAAAGCTTGCTCGCCTGGCATCGCGGCAAGCCAGTCCGGGATGGGGTACGAGCCGACAGTTGTCGTGCGAATCATTAGAAATTGTCAGACCTTTTCCGGAATGACGTAGCCTTTGCGGTACATGCGCGTGGTGTGGCGGTCGGCTTCGCTGTCGCCCATAAACTTCTGCTCTTTCGCATCGAACTGCACGGTTCGTCCGACCCGGTATGCGATGTTTGCGAGGTGGCAGAGGTCTGCCGAAAGCACCCCGATTTCGACATCCGCGTTCAGATCCTGATAGCGCCTCGTACGGCAGGCTGCGAGGAAGTTTTCCATGTGGCCACGTGTATCGGGCTCACGCGCTTCCCGCTTTTCATCGGTGACCTTCTCCCGCTTCTGGCCTTTGTAGACCTGAAATCCGCGGCCATCTACTGAGAGCACTCCCTCGGTGCCATAGAAGATGTCGCCGATTACATTGGTCTCGGTCATGCCCATCTGTCCCTGGTTGATGTAGCTGACGTTGCGAACCTCAAAGGTAATCTCTTTTTCGCCGTAGTTGAACACGGCTGTCTGGGTGTTTGGAGTTTCCGCGCCATCGTTCCACGCGTACCTGTTGCCCGTACAAGTGATGGTCTTCGGGAGGCCGAGATCCATTCCCCAGCGTGCGATATCCATCTCATGGACGCCCTGATTGCCTATGTCGCCGTTGCCCGTGTCCCAGAACCAGTGCCAGTTGTAAGCGAAGCGGTTTTCATTAAACGGACGCATCGGCGCGGGTCCGAGGAACTTGTCCCAGTCGATTCCTGGAGGAGGAGTCGCGAGGTCGGGCTTGCGGTCGAGAGCGGCGCGGCCTTTGTAGCAGAGCCCCGTCGCGCTATATACCTCGCCGATGACTCCGGACTTCAACAGACCGATGGCTTTCTGCTTGTGCTTGATCGACCGGCTCTGGCTGCCAATCTGGACCATGCGCTCGTACTTGCGCGCCGCCTCCACCATCTTGCGGCCTTCCCAGATGTTGTGGCAGGCCGGCTTCTCGATATACACATCCTTGCCGGCCTGACACGCCAGGATCGTAGCCAGCGCGTGCCAGTGATTCGGCAGAGGCATGGAGACAGCGGCGACGTCTTTGTCGTCAAAGACTTTGCGCATGTCGTCATAACCTTTCGGTTGTTTGCCGTTATTGCCTTTCGCGACCTGCGCCTGACCCCGCTCCAGCGCCGCCTGATTGACGTCGCACAGGGCAACGACCTCGGCGTCGGCGATCTGCAGATACTCGCCCATGTGCGCCCGGCCTCGCCCACCGAGGCCAACGACAGCAACCGGGATGCGCTCATTTGCGCCCCAGATCCGGGTGGAAGCGAGGGCTGAGCCCGCAGCCATTACAAATGTCCGACGTGAGGATTTCATGAATTAAGTCTCCTGCCCTGAAGGTATCCGCATTCTATCAGGGTGTTCGGAAGGTACGTTCGGCCCACCCAGTCGTAAACCAGTTCCTGTTCCGGGCCTCGGACCGCACGTCATCGCTTGCTTCTGGACACGCCCGGATTTGCTCCAGGCTCACCCTTTGCCCGCTGACAATCATAATTATGTGAGACGAGACTACTGCTTGACACCGCCTGTAATGTGTGAAAACATTTCCACATCACCGGGCTCGTTGCCTCGGTCAGCTCTTTCCTGTCCAAAGGAGTCTATGTAATGACCG
>JACMLA010000254.1 GCA_014379815.1 Bryobacteraceae bacterium
AAAAAAACATGTGAGTAACCCGAGGTCCATTCCACACGTAAGGAGCCGAGCATTTCGAACACCTGTTCTGAAAAGTGTTGGATCGGCTGTCCCAAGAACTTCATGATAATGTTCGAGCTGTTTGTGGTAAATTGCTCCTGATCTGTATGAAAAAGTGCACTGAGACGCAGTAATCTTGCTACCGGCGCGTCGGCGGGTCCACCGGTTTGATTGATCAAACGATCTGTATCCGCGAAGCTTGAAGCTCCTTCAGCAGGTTCATCCGTACCCAAAGAGTATTGCTCCAAAGCTTTACGGCTACTGGAATAGACGATCTGCTCCAGAACACGGCCGCTCCTTATCAGTTGTCTGTCCTGAGTGGCTATCTCCCGCGCCTTCTGCAAACTGAATGACGTATCGACAACAGTGAAGCTAAGGCTCGTTTTCTCGCTTTGACGAGGTTGCAGGAGTACCTCAAACGGATCTTTGGCTTCCTTCGTGATCCGATCCGTTCCCGATGCCTGTGGAGGACGGGCACACGCCGTCAACAGAAAAAGAGATGACATCGCACACCAAAGGAAGCATGTATTCCGTTCAACGATCAGGCGCTGCAGGGGGTCGCAGGCATAGGCGACCTCCTCGCCCGACACGACGTCCTTCAGGGACGAGATCTGCCCATTATTCAGCGAAGCCTGATACCGATACTCCAGATTCACGCCAGCTGACCCAGCGCATTGTAAGCCCGTGTACCCACTAACTTTCACATAAGCATCGTGTCAATCACTGATGATCGTTTCATCCTCTGATCGCTTCACGACGACATATCTGGGCAATGCCATTGTCGACAGACATCGCTCTACGGCTTCCCACAAGAGCGTCAGAGAGTCGCCGTAACAAAATACAGTACAGGCTCCATTGCCGAATTCATCTCCATCGAACATTCCAGCGCCGGTCACGTCAAACTCTCGGATGAGTTCTTCCTCAAATGCATGAATCTGATTTCGTTCTTCCTGTGTACCCATTTCGGATCCGAGTTCAAAAGTGAGCACCACTGAATTCTCCATGAACTCACATCCTATGCTGGCAGTCAAAGTGTTGACGCGATTTGCTCCTCGTGGGGACAGGTTCGAGTTGTCAATTCTTGTGACGACCTCAAGTAAGGTGCACCTTAGGTCATCTGGTCAAACGGTTTATTGTCACCAGTAGCTATCCGAGCTTCAATGATGCCATATCCGAAGCTTGCAAGAAATCCAAGAGATCTGTATTTCGCAGGAAGTTCACCCACTCGCTCATAAGTTTCACCATCCCAGATAAGCCAGTCGTAGTGTTTTCCGGGAACCTCGTCGACCACCTGCCGACACTTAAAGAGTGGAAACCTGAAATCCTTGACCGGTACATGAGCAACGATAGTCCAAGCCTTTTCCCGTATCGGCGGATTCAATCCCACAAAGACAGGCGGAAAAAGATCTCCGGCGGTCATGATTTCCGGGGGCGGCTCAGGAGTGTTGGCAATGACATCCAGCACTCGTAAAAGAGTCGAATACAGTGAGTGATTGTAGACGTATTGAGCGTACCCATACCGCCCATCCCCGAGAGGAATACGTAGAATATCGCCGATCCTGGCTAACACACGAGGCATTTCATTCCCTTACTTCCGGCAAATGGCCAGGACAACTGTTCGAGTGTCCCACAATACTGCGAATGGTCACGCGATTTCGGCGTGGCACGTTGCCCCTCTACCTCTGCTGGTAACCTCCCATTGAAGTCGATCATCTTGCCCGGATGCCCCAGACTCCGAGTAACGGTGAATTGCGGCAATGTCATGTGTTTTCTCCCTCGCGGTAGAGCTGTTTTATACAGAAAAGTTACTTACCAGGAACAAGCTGATTGACCTGAGCCTCGCTGTAAGGTACCCTACAGGCAGGACCCTAGTGCAATCATGTTAGGACTCGAAAACGCCGAAAGTCGGAGAGCGTCCGTTTTGATAGCAGCAGTGAACGAGGAGGAGATCACAGTAGGCGAGTTCGCCGACGCGATCCTCTTTTTACAATCCGTAGCCCTGCAGGTAGCTTCCTGCATAATCAGCCTCAGTACAGCTACAGACAGTGCCCGCTTCCCTCGCCTGTGGTTAGCGCACCAGCACTGTCGCCGGGCAGCCAAATTCAAACGAGTACTTTCTTAACCTATCCGATACCGTTCCCGCTTTATTTTGCAACCTTCACAACCTGCTCTCCGATCGCGAGCAGGTTGTGCATAGTCCGGACGTAAATCATCCCGTCACTGATGGCTGGGGTTGCCATCACCACATCACCAGCCTGATTATGGGAAAGCAGTTCATACTTAGGTCCGGCTTTGATCACGTACATGTCACCGTCCTCGCTGCTCAGGATCACTTTCCCATCTCCGGCAACCAGTGAGGCACTGTACGACCCGCCATTCCCCACTCTCTGCTGATAAAGCTTCTCACCGCTTTTGGCCGTGTACGCTGACAAGATCCCGCTGTTGTTGACGCTATACAAAATCTCGCCATAAATGACGGGAGTGGGCGTGTAGGGTCCGCCTCGCTTCGTACTCCACGATATGAAGTCACTGGAAGTCTGGTCCGGCTTTAGTGTGATGTCGCCCGAGCCACCGGGCTTGATTGCGTAAATTGGCTGAACTCCCTGGTATCCGTTGGTAACGATGACAAATCCATCTCCGACGACCGGGGTAGGCGTTGTGATCTCCGAATTACCCGAAAGTCGCCAAAACTCTTTACCGGAGTCCGGGTCGTATCCGCGAATGAATTTGGTAGCGTGCGTGATGAGCTCGTTTCGGGGCTTCCCCTGGTAAATCGTCGGCGTACCCCAGGAAGGTAATTCGTCGCGCATCGTTTTCCAGCGTTGTTTGCCGGTCTTCAGATCGAAAGCAGCAACAAACGAGTCTTTCTGAATGTCGGCCTGGACGATTACGTTGTCCTTGTAAATGATGGGGGAACTCGCGGCACCCCACTCAATGTCAGGGTCGAAGAACCATCCCGCGTTCATCAGCCCAAGATCCTGCTTCCACAGCAATTTGCCGTTCATGTCCCAGGCATACAGACCTTCCGAGCCAAAGTTGGCTACCACCACATTGCCGTCGGTCACGGGAGTGCAGGACGCCTGACTGGACTTAGGATGACGCTTGGTACGGGGTATGCCTTCGTGCGCCACTCCTTCCCAAAGCACCTTGCCGTTGCGCTTATTGAGGCAGAGTATCTTCCACACGTGCCTGGTATCGTCTTTGACCGGGGTGACATCGCCGTACAGGCCCGGCCGGAGCTTCTGCGTGGAATCGCTGCTGATGGACGTGCTGACGAAAAGCTTGTCGCCCCACACAATTGGACTGGAAACGGAAATACCGGGTACAGGAGTTTTCCAGAGGATGTTGACCTGCTTCAGGGCGTCCCAGGTGAGTGGAAGCGGTTTCCCGTCAGCCACGCCGGAAGCATTCGGTCCACGAAATTGCGGCCAGTTCTGGGCATTTGCGGAGCTTAGCCCAATGGCGAAGCTCAGCCCAATCACAAGGAAGCACACGAATCTGGCGCAGGTGGTCTTCACTTTGCCTCCTTTTCACTCTTTGCCACCACGGGTGTGAACTTAAGGTTTCCGAAGTCGCTATTGAAGTCGAATCCGGTCACCTTCGCTCCGTCACGCTGGAAAGCCAGCTTCATCGTTTGTGGACGTTCGAGCGAAACCCAGTGATCCGCGTCCACAGGCCGGAACTCAAAAGTCTGACCCATCGCCACCATTTGCAGCAAACTCCCGGCTAGTTGAAGGGTCGCCGAAGGAACGTTCTGCGACGTGTATTGCCCGGGTACCTGGGCCAGCTGCGCCTCTTCAATCTGAATCGGAGGTACTGGCTTTGCTCCTGCGGAACGCAGAATGTCGGCGGCTTCGGCGTGCTTCTTCAGCTCAGCCGCGATCAATGCGTCCGAAAGCAGATCGGCGGGCCACTTACCATTCGTCAGCAACGCCTTCAGCAAGGGGGCTTCACCCTTGGCAGCCGCCCGAATCACCAGCGGTTCAGCACCTTTTGCCCCTTTGGCAACCAGCATTCCTAAAATCTCGGGACCTTTGTCTGCGGCCGCCTGGACCGCCGACATTTTGTAGAACGTGTCCCGTGCGTTTGGATCCGCCCCGCGCTCCAGAAGAACCTTGACGACTGCGGTATGGCCCCGGAAGGCAGCAATATATAGAGCGGTCTGATCGTAGCGCCACTTTGCGTCTACTGGAACACCTGCGTCCAGCGACTTGACGACCCCGTCGACATCGCCGCGCCGGGCTGCTTCGAACAGGTCATCGTTCGCAGCCGTAAAAGCTGCTCCCGCACACACAATCAGTAAAACAAGGCTTCGCAAAAGCATGTGCGACTTCACCGCCCCCCCGATCAGTTATTCCAGATTGCGTCCTGGTGTGCCGGCAGCCTGACCACTGGCGAGTTTCCCCGGCATATCTGCTAATACGTAAGCCATCACCGCCAGTGAGGCCACGTTCTTCCTAAAATCCTCTTTGTCGACCTTGTCCAGCGTGTCGGTGGTCGTGTGGTGCCAGTCGAAGTAGTGAGTCCCGACGGTCCTGACACCGAGTCCGGGTACCCCATCGCGCATCAAAGGTCCAATATCTGCGCCCCCACCACCGGGGCTGATCTCGCCAGCACCGATGGGAGACAGCAGTTTCCCAATATCCTGCAACAGAGCGAACGATTTCTTTTCGTCCTCGCTTGCGCTCCCCGCTCGTCCACCGAACCCAAACCCGAGAGGTCGTTCCGCCCCGCCATCCATTTCGATCGCTGCAACGT
>JACMLA010000029.1 GCA_014379815.1 Bryobacteraceae bacterium
GACTTCAGCATCCGCTCCAGCCACAGAATGCCGTCCAGATCGAGGTGGTTCGTAGGCTCGTCGAGTAACAACACATCGGGGTCGCGGACCAGTTCCCGGGCAATTGCCAGCCGCTTGCGCCATCCTCCGGAAAGCGAACCAGCCAGCACATCGAAGTCGCGGAAACCTACTCTCCCCAGCGAAATCGAAGCCAGCGATTCTTTCTCGTAAACCTCATCGTGTCGATCCGCAAGGGCATCGACGACAGCATGCAATGCCGAATGCTGCGGATCGAACTCAGGTTCCTGCGATACATAACCAACCCGCACTCCCTTGCGTAAGGCAACAATGCCCGCATCCGGTTCCAGAGCGCCCGCAAGGATGCGCACCAGTGTCGACTTCCCCGCTCCATTGGGGCCAACGAGTCCGACCCGTTCTCCTTCAGAAATGGCCAGCGACACATTCTCGAATAAGTGGTGTGCGCCGAAATCTTTGCTGACTGCCTGACAACTGACAAGATGAGACATGAAAAAGTAAGAGACCCACTCACTATCATCAAACAGCCCAACTAATGCCCACGTACTGTCACGTTACCCCTTGCGGTGCCCGGTTGTGCTATTCTCTCGGAGGCGCCGTAAGGTGTCGATTTTCAGATTAGGATTAGTGTGAATGCGAGAAACAGGTGTAGTGAAGTGGTTCAATGCCGCCAAAGGCTTTGGCTTTATCCAGAGGGAAAGCGGTGAAGATGTATTCGTGCACTTCAGCGCGATCCAGGCAGGCGGGTATCGCACGCTCGATGAAGGTGCGCGGGTTTCGTTCCTGGTGAAACAGGGACCCAAAGGTCTGCAGGCCGAAGACGTAACTGGCGCCTGATCGACTGGTGTCTTATCGACTGAGAGCCAGTTGATAACAGCCCTCTGATTGACAATTGTTCAGCGGCGTCGGAACCATGTGGTACCGGTGCCGCTTCCCCAGTTCCATCCTGCCCGCGTCTCAACGAACAATCCCCGCTGACTAGCAATTACGTTAGAATATTCCTTCCATGCACACCCGCAGATTTGGCGCATTCATCATAGGCATGTGGCTGATGGGTGCGGTATTGATCTGGTTCTCCACCTCCCAGTCCCTCGCTAATGTCGAGCGCATCTTCAACAACCCACCTCCTCAGGTGCAAAAAGAGCTGAATGACATGGGCTCGGAGATCGCGCGCCAGATCCTTCGCTATCAGGCGGCACAGTACAGTCGGCGGGTGCAGGAAACCTGGGAAGTGATTCAGCTCGGGATACTCGGCGCATTGCTGGCGACCTCGGTGCTGACTGCTCACAGAAGCTGGATCGTGGTCGGAGCCACAACGGCAATGATTCTTTGCGTCTCCGCTCAGCTGTTCCAGATCACACCGGTCATGAATGGACTCTCACGAGCGTATGACTTCCTGCCGGCTGCAGTAGCGCAGCGGGAGCGGGACAGCTTCATGAATTATCAGACGTGGCATCGGGTTCTCGAAGTCCTGAAGCTGGCCCTGGCTCTGCTTGTCACGGGCCGGCTGATGTTCGATTTTTATGATTTCGGAAAATTGATTAGTCCCACCCAAAAGAGCGGGAAGCGACGCAGGGTTCGCAGGCCATCCATGTCTGCCACACCTGCGTCTGCCGCATCTGCGGGAACTCTCGGACCGGTAAGTCCCGCAGCAACACCCGTGGGAACTCCACCAGAACTGGACTAGCGCCTGACGCGCATCACTTCATCCAGCAACAGCATGACCTCGTCTTTGGTTATGTAGGGCGAAGGGGTCACATAGCGAGATGGGGTCACATAGCGCGAAGGGCTGGCGGTATCACCTTCGCTTGAGTCGCGCGTAACCGGTCGTATAGACGGGCGCAACGGTACCCCATAGCGTGTGCGCGCGTCGCACAGTTTGCCGACGTCTCCGGAATTCAGCTCCTTCGCGCCGCCCAGCAGTTCCGCAATCAGAGTAATTCGTGCGACGTGCTCCACCGTTTCAATGTTGAAGAAAGCCTTCTGCAGATCTTTTCCGTAGGCAACCGCTCCATGGTTCGCCATCAGAATGGCATCGTACTCCGGAACGTAAGGCTTCAACGTTTCCGATAGTTCGTACGTCCCAGGAAGTCCGTAGCTAGCAAGCGGAATACAGCCGAGATTCACGATCACCTCAGGCAGCAAGGCCTGGTCCAGAGCCCTGCCGGCAACAGCGAATCCGGTCGCCACGGGAGGGTGTGCATGCACGACCGCGCAGACGTCCTGACGCATTTCATAGATCGTCAAATGCATTAGAATTTCGCTGGTGCGCTCGCGATGACCTTCCAGCTTGTTGCCTTGCATATCGCAGACAATCAGATCGTCTTCGCGCATCAAACCCTTACTCACACCCGTCGGAGTGGTAAGAATCCGGTCGCCGTCGACTCTCACGGAAATGTTTCCATCGTTCGCGGCAACCCAGCCTTTCTGATACAGGAGACGACCGATTTCGACGATATCGCGGCGCAGATCGCTGAACAAAGACGGCATTTCGGGAAGGCTCTATTCTACCAGACAAGGCCTGCGTGAGACCCTCGCTCGTCACATCAACCCCGGTGGGATATGTACAATGCAATCAGTGGAAAAACGCCGGATGTGCCCGAGTTGCCGGGCCTTTGTAAGTACGACCGATAAAGTCTGCCCCTACTGTGATACACCCCTCGGAGCACGCGCAATCGAACGCCGCAGTTCTGCTGATGTCGGTCTCATACCAGGTGCCCGCTTTACTACCGTTGTCATTCTGCTGATCAATGCAGGTCTGTACGCAGCAACGACGGTGTATAGCATCAACTCCACAGGGAGTCAGGGAGCACTGGATATCGACGGAAGAACTCTTCTGATATTCGGCGCGAAAGCACGGGATCTGATTCTCGCGGGGCAGTGGTGGAGACTCATCACCGCAGGGTTTCTTCATGGAGGTGTTCTGCACATAGTGATGAACTCGTGGGTCATCTTCGATCTCGGCGCAACGGCAGAAGAGTTTTACGGAACCTCGAGATATCTGGTGATCTACTTCCTGACGAATCTCGGTGGCTTCATTGCAAGCGCATGGTGGAGCGCTTCCCTCTCCGTAGGCGCGTCCGCACCTCTGTTTGGACTGATCGGAGCAATGATCGCCGTTGGCGTCAAGAACCGCAGCTCTTCTATGGGCGCGGCCATGCGCTCTCACTACACCCAATGGGCACTCTGGGGACTTGCCATGGGTCTGCTGCCGGGCTTTCGTGTGGACAACGCGGCTCACATCGGAGGCTTGCTGACAGGATTCGCTCTGGGGTATGTTGCGGGAACTCCGCGTGTCTATTCGAACTGGATTGAGAAGGCCTGGCAGATAGCAGCAGTGGCTTCGGTGATCATCACGCTTGCAGCATTCGCAAACATGATTCTGTTCCTGACATCTGTATAGGGGCGGTATAGCCGCGCGGACCAGAAGACAGCACGCGCGGCTTAGAGGATGCTATGCCATCTTCCGGGCTGGTGCTGCTTTCTTCGGAGCGGTCTTTTTAACAGCAGGTTGTTTGGCAGCCGGTTGCTTAACAGCAGTCTTCTTAACGGCAGTGTTCTTCGCAGGACCTTTCTTGGTAGCGGCCTTCTTGACTACCTTCTTTGTAGAGGTAGTACTTGCTGCGCTCTTCTTCGCAGCGGTTTTCTTTACAGCTACCTTCTTCGCCGGAGCTTTCTTCGCGGCGACTTTCTTCGTTGCAGTTTTCTTTGTTGCCATGTGATTCTCCCATACGCCGCAGTAGCGGCGGGTCATCTGTGGAAACAGAATACCAGAGATTTGTTTTTTATGGGAGAGGGTATTTTTCCGCTATTACTTCTTCTTCTCGTAGATCTCCACCCAGTTGCGTGTCTTGCCGTCAGTCCCACGCAGCGTCATCGTGCGCTCCAGTGTGTTCCCATCCCGCGACATAGTGATGCGGGAACGGATCTCACCTTCAGAAGCTGTAGTCACCGACTCGACCACGCGGTTGTTGACACGACGAAACGTTACTTTGCGATCCCCGCGATTATCCTGCTTCGAGACATATTCTTTCCCATCGATGGCTCCATCGAATGAGAAGTCGTTGATGTATCCTTCGGGCGGATTGTTTACGGTGCCGGTGTACTTAAACTTCGGCTCATCATGCTGGATTGTCAGAACCACCTGGCCCGGATGAACGTTGTCGCCAAATCGGGACCTCTGCTCATTCAGCATCCACGTGCCACCCATGCTGGACACCGCTGCCAGCAAAGAAGAACTCAGTAACAAAGAAAGAAGGAAGCTTCGCATCACAATGCGTAGATGCAAATAGAAGGCAGGCTATTTCGAAAGGAAAAAAGCGGAGCCCTTGTGTTGGGCTCCGGTATCAACCAATGAACATCTCTTCATCGTGCCTGGCGTCAGCTACCGATGGGCGACCACCGCGTGCCAGATGTTGTACAGCAGCTTTGACTCCTGCCGTCAATGCCTGAACTTCGCGGATAGGCCGGACCACACCGTTGTGCACCGCCGTGACCGACTGATGTATGCGGGTCACCGTGTCATCCACGACCAGTTCAGCGCGTTCCAGTTGAGCCCGCGCACGCCCGCTGGCGTCCGTTACGACCACATCGAGCTTTGCCATCTGCGCTTTGCCGGAGTCCATCAGTTCGTTCGCTTTGCCTGCGATCTCGCTTGCCTTGCCTGTGATCTCAGTAGCCTTACCAGCGATCTCGGTCGCTTTCGCTGCGATCTCATTCACCTTCGTAGCAAGCTCGCTCGCTTTGGCTGTGAAGTCGGCTATGCTTTGTCGATTCTCATCCAGCGTTGCTTCCGCTTTGGACAAAATAGACCTGGCTTGTGGAAGAAGCGAAGTCGCCTGACCCTGCAGCTGCTTCATAGTCTTCCAAATACCGAACAGCATCCCCGCTTGCGCGCACATCGCTACCGCGGACAAGAACACAAAGAACGTTAAAACAGCGAGCAATATATCGTTCACGGACCTTCACCCCTCCGGTTCACCGATTTTGACACTCCGGAGGTTAGATGCCCTGAATGGCCTCTTTGGTATCGTGAGCAATACGCTCTCCGGCATCGCGAACATCGCCTACCGCATCGCGGTATGCCTGACGTCCCGCATCGAGGGCTGAGGAGAACTGGTCCTTCTGCTTACCCAGCAACTCCTTGCTCTTGTCGACCAGACCGCTGGCTTCCTCTTTCAACTTCTCGCCGCGGCGCTTCACAAACTCTCCGCCCTCTTCGGCTTTGGAGCGAATCTGTCCGCGGGTTTCGCTGCCCGCGGCTGGCGCGAAGATGATACCTACCGCCACGCCAATGCCAAGTCCCAAAAAGAAGTACGACAATCCTTTGCTTTCGTCCATGCTATTCTCCTTAGCTTTTCACTGCTTGTGCGTAATCAGCATAGCAGGACCATTCCAGCTTGAAGCCGCCTTTCGTGGTACCCTCCGGACAAATACGTGAGAAAAGCAGCACCGCGAAAGCTTGCACGCGAAGAGCTCATTCAGTACGCCCTTCGCGCTCTTGGCAGCCGTGCTCTTTCAGCCGGTGAAGTCCGGACCAAACTTTCCCGCCGCGCCGCGGAGCCCTCGGACATCGACCCGGTACTTGAGAAACTCAAGGAGTATGGCTTTCTCAACGATGAGCAGTTTGCTGAAAGTTTTGCCACCATCCGGCGCGACAGCGGTATAGCGGGAGCGCAACGCGTACTGCGTGATTTGCGAACCAGACGAGTGGGAGCCGCTGTTGCCGAAGAAGCCGTCTCTGGCGCTTTTCAGGATGTCGACGAAGCCGTCTCAATCCGCAACTGGCTCGCCCGCAAGTACCGAACCAAGAATCTTAAGGAATACCTGAGCGAAGACAAGCATCTCGCGTCGGTCTATCGCAAGCTGCGATACGCGGGATTCGCCTCGTCCCCAATCACTCGTGTCCTGAAAGAGTTCACATCACGGGCTTCTGTCATTGAAGACGATGACCTGATGGAAGACACCGATCCAGTCTCTACTTAGTGGGGCCGAGCAGTCCCCGGGCGATCAGATCCGGCACGATGTGATTTCGTAAGGTTGCGGAGAGCC
>JACMLA010000255.1 GCA_014379815.1 Bryobacteraceae bacterium
CAATGGTTTTGGGCTTTTGGAGCTCTCTGTGAGTCAGCACTGAGCCTGTTTCTGCATCCACTTTCATCGTTGTCTTGCAGCAGGGACAAACGACATCCACGGAAGCTTTCGGCATAAGCCCCAGTCTAACAGCGAAAAAGCAGTTTAATAAGCGCCGGTACCCTGCACAACCACGCCCACTGTTCGCCAGAGAATCCACAAGTCCAGAGCGGGGCTCCAGTTCTGAACGTACTGACGATCCAGTTCAACCCGCCGCGGATAGCTGATCGAGTTTCGTCCGGAAACCTGCCAGAGTCCGGTAAGGCCCGGGCGGGCCATGGTATACAAGGGGAAAACCGTGCCGTACTGTGCGATCTCCTGTTCGACGATAGGACGGGGTCCGGCGATGCTCATTTCGCCCCGTAGAATGTTCCAGAGTTGCGGCAGTTCGTCCAGACTTGTACGTCGAAGCAACCGGCCCACGCGAGTCACTCTCGGGTCCTGACGCAGTTTTCGGCTAACCCGCCACTCCCGGGCTGCTTCCGGGTTCTCTGCCAGATACCCTTCCAGCAATTCGTCGCCGTCCACAACCATCGTCCGGAACTTCCACAGATCAAAGCGGCTGTCGCCTCTCCCTACACGCTGCTGGCGAAAGAACACCGGATGTCCGGACTCCAGCAAAATGGCGACTGCAACTAGAACAAACAAAGGCAGCGTCAGTAAAAACGCCACAAGCACAACCACTACGTCGACAACCCTCTTTAGAGTGCGGGCTCCCCTGGTTGCAATGGCAGGAAAACGGAGCGACCGCGCACGCCAATCTGCGGCTTCGTCAAACGTGTCGAGAATTGCGGTTTTGGCTGCCATCAGGCGACTCTCGTATACAGCGCCTCCGTTTCCAGCAATGTTCGCTCGAACCGGAATCGCTCTCCAAAGATAAGATGCCCGGCATCCCCCATACGTTGCCGCCTCTCCGGATTTAATAGAAAGTCCCGGATGGCATCGGTAAGCGCAGGGGAATCCCGCGACGGGACCACCACACCAGCTTCCCGCCCGAGGGCCTCTGAAATCCCTCCCACATCGGAAGCTACAACGGGAAGTCCTGCGCGCATCGCCTCCAGAACGCTCCGCGGAAATCCTTCAGAGCGGGAGGACAGAACAAAAAGATGCGCCGCCTGCAACAGGCTGGCAGGATCGCGGACGTAACCATGGAAGACGATGCGCCGGCAAAGATGCAGAGTCTTTGCGAGCTCCAGTACAGCGTGTTCATCCGGCCCGTCGCCGATCAGATCGAGTTCCCAGGAAAGATCCCGAAGCGAAGACAATGCATGTAGCAGGGTGACATGGTCTTTTGGCGCTTCAAATCGCGCAATCGAAACGATTCTCAGCGTCCGATCTGCAAGACCTGGCTTTGCCCTCAGGGGCGAGTCGTGTACTCCGTTGTAGATGACCACGTGCTGCTCCGGACGACCCACGCCTTTACTGAGTGCAAGCCTTCTCTCAAATTCGCAGACGTTGACGATCGCTTTGGCCCAGGGTGCCGCAATCCGTTCGGCGAGAGTAAACACACGACCCTGGTTTCTGCTGATCCTGTCGGTAATCGCCCACCCGTGCGGTGTGAAAACGGCAGGCACTCCAAGGGCGTGGGCGGCAGCGCGACCAAGAAAACCGGCCTTCGCGGTATGCGCGGAAACCAGATCCGGCTCAAACCTGCGGAATGCCTTTCGCAATTCCAGATAAGCGGCGGCGTCCCGTCGCAGGTCTACAGGTTTGCCCAGATTCGGCAATGCCTGGTAAGGCACGCCGCGCTCGGCCAAAGCATCGGTGACCGGACCACAGCCACCAAGGAAAACGATCACATCGTGACCCCGCGCGAGCATGCCAGAGGACATGTCGCGAACGTGGATGGAAGCACCTCCCACCGAATCTCCCCGCGTTATGACATAGGCGATCTTCATGCGGTCTTCGTCGACAAAATTACAAGAAACGCCAGTTTGCGAAACAATGCCCTGGCGCCCCAGGCAAACGCCGGTACGTCCATCACGTTTGCCAGCGTCCTCCGCAGGTTACCCGGCCTGTCAAGGAGCCGAAAGCGAATATAATCCGATTCCCTCAACGTGCTTGTGAAAAATTTGTTGTAGCTCTCGAAGATCTCTCGTCTGGTCCGGTACCGGGTCCACTGGTCGATCCACGCGAGCTTGTCTATGGCCCACTGCCGGGAAGTCGGTGCCTGATTCTTCCACGTTCCGAGACCAAGGGAGCGCAACAGCCACGTATACAGAAAGCGTACGCGCGATCCCCTCGGGAACCAGTGAGAAAACGGGATACCGATGTGCCCTTCACGCCAGACATCGATGGAGGGAAACACGCTCAGTACCGTACCCCCTGGGCGAAGCACGCGAGCAATCTCGGCCAGCACTGCGTCGAGGTCGTCAACATGTTCCATGACCTGGTTATTGGTCACCAGATCGAAGTAGCCGTCCGGAAAAGGAATAGTTCCTTCCGGCGACATCTCCCGAATCACCTCACCCAGCAAACCGGTCAGCTGAGCATCTACTCGCGACTGGGAGCCGCCGTAGAACACATCTGTTCCGAACATTTCCAGACCCTGCGCACGTGCTGCAGAAACGACCTTGCCGGCTCCGCACCCATAGTCCAGAACGCGTCCGCCATGTTCGATCGCGTATCGCAGCACGAACCGGTTCGTTACGTCGATGCTTTCAGAATGCTCGAGTAAAGTCGTTCCCATTGTGTTGCGACTGCTTCGAGAGAGTAGCGCGACGCGACCGTTCTGCGCCCAACGTCACCGAGTTCCCTGCGCTTTGCTTCGCTCATCAACATAATCTCCCGGATGCCATTTGAGAGCTCCGTTGCGTCCCTGAGCACGACTGCGACGCCAGTCTCGCGAACACCCCCAACATCCGTAGCAAGGCAGGGAAGACCGCAAGCGGCCGCTTCCAGCAAAGCAAGCGGCAGTCCCTCCACCACAGACGAGAGCACAAAGGCGTCGGCAGCGTTGAGAAGAGCCGGGATATCGCTTCGCTGTCCGAGCAGCCTGACGTTCGGGCGAGCCGCTGTGCTCAGTTCCTCCCGGTCTGGTCCATCGCCGACCAATAGAAGGGTCGCCCGGTCTGAGTCAGGAAACGAGGATAAAAGCGCTGCAAAATTCTTCTTCCACATCAGCCGGCCAACGGCAATCCAAACAAAGTGATCGTCTGCAATCCCAAGTTCCCGGCGCATCCGTTCGCGAGCGCCCTCGTCCGGCCGAAACACGCTTGTGTCGATACCGTTCGGGATCACCAGAGCCGTACGTCGAATGGCGCGATTGCCGGTGTGCCGTTCGAGAACCGCCTCAGAGACACCGGCAACGGCATCCGCCAGCGGATCGGTCAGCCGGTAAGCGAGATCCCTCCAGATTACCTGCTTGCTGCCTTTCCGGGACTCGGCCGTGCTGTGCAGAGTTGAGATGACACCCGGAAATGGAAGAAGCGTCCGCAGCAGACGTCCCAGCACGTTCGCGTGGAACATGTGGCAATGCAGGATTTCGGGTCGCAATCGGGCAAGCGTGAAACCCGCAAGTAATGGTCCTGGCGTGTGAAGCCCAACACCCGCAGACATAATCCTGTCCGCAAAGGCTGTAGCGGGAAGCAAGGACACGATGTCGATCTGATGCCCCCGCCTCTTCATCTCTATGGCGAGATGGGCTACCTGGGTTTCCGCGCCACCGAGAGCCATGTTGGTGGTCAGCATGACGATCTTCACTAGTCAGCCCTCTGGGCCACCCTCTGGAAAACGTCAGCGTACGCAGCAACCATCGAATTCACGTCAAAGCTGTGAGACCGTGCGCGAGCTTTACGTCCAAGTTCCTCACGGAGG
>JACMLA010000256.1 GCA_014379815.1 Bryobacteraceae bacterium
AACTCACCTCTACACTCTCGTGCCGACCATCGCTTGCGAGTTGGTAGGCGACTGGACGCAACTGCCGGAACGTTGTCGATGGTGTCTCAATCACAAGAGCGCCTGTCGGATCCAGCTTCAGTTTGCTGGCACCACGGACGCGCATGGCAATTCGCCGCGCAGATGCACCAGGAGCGAGCACGAAGTCATACTCGACCTCGCCCTCGCGACCGTAGTACACGAGGTCGACACCAGGGTACACACTACGGCTGCGTACCTTGCCAAAGTGCTGCACCCGGGAACGCCACTGGGCAGGATCAGGTCCGCGCAAGTAATTCGACACACTGTCGAGGGGACTTTCTGGTACAGGTCTTACTGCTGTGGCGCCTTGAAGTTCCAGACGAACCGCGCCTGTCTCGCTTCGGAGGACTGCTCCTTTGCTGTCGACGGAAACAGAGCCGCCCCGCGTTCGGGCGATGTACCCGGTCTCAGTTGTTTCGAAAAGAAGAGGCAGCGGAGGCACGCCGCCCGAAGCTATGCGGGATCCCGCAATCAAAATGGTCGCGAGCTGAACAGCCTTCATAACTACGCTTATGACTACGCGGCTCAGAATACCACGGCAGTCGTTCCGGCGATGTTGCTAACTGTGGGTTCACGCCAGTAGAGTGGCTGATGCTTCGTCGAGAAACCAGGAGGCACGTCGGGCCTGGTGGGCGATTATCTGGGAGGGAAACTGCCGCGGCTCATACGCGCCTTGCACTACGTGCTGCATAGCTTCTGCCTTGTCCTGTCCGGATATCAGCACAGCGGTATTCCGGGCAGACAGTAGAACGCCTGGCAGCAGAGTGATGCGCCACTGCTGCATTTTTTGAACGTAAACAGCACCCACCAGCCCGGCCCGATCGTCAATCAATGGCTCTCCGGGAAATAGACTGGCAGTGTGCGCATCGGGCCCGACGCCGAGATGCAGCAGATCGAAGTGAGGTAACTCGCCAGGCGCGACACGAAAGAATTCGCGGATTTCCGATTCGTAGTACCGAGCCGCTACGTCCGCTTCCAGCTCTGCTTTTACCCGGTGAATATTTCGTTGCGGGATTCGGGCCGGCACGATGAAGTGCTCATTGGTCATCCGATAATTGCTGTCGGCATTATCGGGAGGAACGCCACGCTCGTCCACCCAGAACAGATGAACTTTATTCCAGTCAATCTCCGCTTTGGCCATGTAAGCGAACATCAGCTTCGGCGTGGATCCTCCTGAGACGGCGAGAGTGACTTCCTTGTTGCCCCGTGCCGCCGCATCCAGAACAGAGAGCACGTGTTGTCCACACGCTTCGGCAGTTGCCTGCGGCGTGGGAAAGGTCTTGAAATTAATCGTCACAGCGATCCCCGAAACTCCGCTGCTAGTGGCAGTAACGCTTCAAACAGCGGATCGCGTCCCTGCACAGCCAGTTCCTGCCGGAGCGCTGCTTCTTCAGTCCCGGTTGGAAACAAAATTACCTCCAGGGTTTGCCCATTCACCTTCGTTTCGGCCGAACCGCCCTCTTTCATTGCGACTGAAGCTTGCAAGCCTGGCCCCTGCAGTTCAATCGCGCTAACGCCGGAGTAGCCCGCACCCTCGCCCGAAGCGAGAACGACAGAAATCTGTGCACCCAGCACTTTCTGGAACCAGCCCGCAAGATAAAGAATGCCTGAGGTGGGAGCGGTCCCCGAATATCTCAAGGTGACACTCTGCAAAGTTCGTACCGCGTCGGCTCCAGCTTTGTCTTCGAAGATCCTTGCCACCGCCTGACGCCAGGGTGTTAACCGACCCCAGATCAGGTCACCCAGCTGGTAGGTCGCAGTCGGAACCTGACCCCAGAACTCCAGCACACGCTCGGAATCCGGCATCGCGCAGGAATCCACGATGATCTTGCCCGCAAGGGGAAACAACTCACGAAACTCTGGCATCCACCACAAGTTCTCGCTGGGACAGAACAAAATTGAGGGCAAGTCGGGCACGATCAAACCCCGGACTACCGACGCAACATCTCCAAGGCTGGCGGGTGAAGAAATAATCTCAACCTGCTCGCAGCAGATTTGCTGGCGGCGCCCGAACGGCATCCAGCATTGGGCAAAAACCCGCGCTTCCATCACCTGCCCTGGACAGTCCCGAACGCGAATCACAATCGCCCGGCTCGGATGCTCGTGCATAAGATTTGCGATTGTTTCGCCCAGTATGTTTGCGTCGCGCGCTTCGTCAACCACAACGATAAACGTCATGGCGCAGGCACGGAGCACTCCGTTCTGGTCCTGTTTTCCCAGATCGCGCCAGAGTGCCCTTAACTCTTTTAGTAATCGTTCGGGATCGACCGCTACAGCCGTCATGGCTGCCTCCACGTATGTCCGTTACGTGCCAGCATTTCGTCCGCTGCCTCCGGTCCCCACGATCCCGCTCCGTAGTTGGGGAAGTCCGTCGGATGCGCGGCACGGTGGTCGAGAATGGGCTGGACGGCTGCCCAGCTCGCATCTACCATATCCTGTCGTGTGTACAGAGTGGCATCTCCGACCATTGCATCCACCAGCAAAGTTTCGTATGCAGCAGGTGTGCGCGTACCGAAGCTTGACCCGTAGTTGAAATCCATCGAAACCGGACGCAGACGCATTCCTTCCCCCGGATTCTTGGACAGGAATCGCAATGAGATTCCCTCTTCCGGCTGAATCCGTATAATCAGCAAGTTTGGCTGGGCTAACGGAGTACCATCCGAGCTGGTCTTTGCGAACGGCGAATGTGGTGCGGGGTTGAAGTGAATCGCGATATCGGTCACTCTTTTCGGCATGCGCTTGCCGCTGCGAATGTAAAACGGGACGCCTGCCCAGCGCCAGTTGTCCACGTAGAATGTCACAGCGGAAAATGTGTCAGTAAGCGCTGCGGGATCGACACCCTCTTCCTGGCGGAAACCAGGCAAATCATCGTTCCCGACACGTGCCGGGCCATATTGACCGGCGACACTAACAAGCGGGACCTGCTCCTCACCCGGTATGCGGATGGCACGCAGAACCTTGGCACGCTCGTCCCGAACGGTGTTCGCTTCGAACATCACCGGAGGTTCCATTGCGATGGTGGACATGACTTGCAACAGGTGGTTTTGAATCATGTCACGAAGGGCGCCGGCTTCCTGGTAGTAAGAGCCACGGCCTTCTACCCCGATAGATTCCGCAGCGGTAATCTGCACGTGGTTGATGTATCGGCGATTCCAGAGTGGCTCAAAGATGCCGTTGCCAAAGCGGAACGCCAATACATTCTGGACAGTCTCTTTGCCCAGATAATGATCGATGCGATAGATCGAAGGTTCCGCAAAAACGCTTTGTAGTTTTTCGTTTAATTCGCGCGCACTGCTCAGGTCGTGGCCGAATGGCTTCTCGACAACCAGACGTCTCCACCCATTGCCATTTTGCAGACCCGCCGCCCCGATATTCTGGGTCGCCTGGGCGTAGTAGCTCGGCTGCGTAGAAAGATAGAAGAGCACATTGCCTTCCGTCTTTCGCTGCGTTTCGATTTCGTCCAGCTGCCGTCCAAGGGCTCGGTACATCTCCTGGTCGCCCAGGTCCCCTGGGCAATAGAAGAGCTGCTCCGCAAACGCCGACCAGAGCCGATCGTCAAAAGGAGTGTCTTCGGAAAATTGCTGGACCGCTTCCCGCATCTTTCCGCGGAAATCGTCATCCGACATTTTGGTTCGTGAGTTGCCAACCACGGCAAAGCCTGGTGGGAGTCTTCGCTCATAAGCCAGCCGGTATAAGGCTGGAATCAGTTTTCGCTTGGTTAGATCGCCGCTCGCGCCGAAAATTACGAGCGCACATGAAGGAACGCGCCGTTCAAACCTCAGCGGGTCCTGGAAGGGATTCGCTTCGGACATGTTTACTGAGGGTAGCAGAGACTCCTAACCAGCAGCCTGCAGGACCTCTTCCGGACCTGGTTTGCCCCTTTTCCCATATCGGATGATTCCCTCACGTCCTATCAGATACACGGTTCGAATGGTCATCAGGAGACCTTTACACCTGTAGGCTGCCGCGACCCGGCCTCCAGTATCCACCAGAAGCGGGAACGGCAGATGGTTTCGGTCGCGAAAGCTGGCGTGGCTTTTAGCCCCCCACGAGTTGACGCCGAACACTTGCACATCTTTGGTTTTCCAAAACTCAGCCTGATCCCGGAACTCGCATAGCTGCTTGCGGCACACTGGCGTGTCGTCTCCCGGGTAGAAGACCAATACCACGTTCGTTCCACGCAGCTCAGCAAGCGCTACGCTGTGGCCATCCTGATCGGGCAGCGTGAAATCAGGAGCCTTCGTGCCGATAGCGAGAGGTGGTCCGGACAGGAAAGAAAACATGCTGACGGGTGGATGCTGGCAATGGCTACACTGATGCTTATATGCGCGACCTCGCCGAACGGGTGCTGGACGCAGTAACGCGCCGCGGGGTGTCATACGCAGACGTAAGGCTGGAGGAAACCCGCGACCGCCAGGTCTCTACGCGGAACGGCCGCCCCGGTCAGATTGCCTCGTGGGACTCGCTGGGAGTCGGTGTCCGCGTGGTCGCCGATGGCTGCTGGGGCTTCGCCGCCACTGACGATCTGTCTGCTCGTGGAGTGGATCGCGCTGCCAGTCTCGCAGTGGAGATTGCAAAATCCGGTGCCATCGCGCGCAAGCACGTCGTGGAGCTTGTTCCCGAAGCGGCCCACGTCGACGAATGGACGTCGCCCTGCCGCATCGATCCCTTCAAGGTCGAAGTCGGGGACAACCTGGCGCTGTTGTTAAAGATAGACGGAGAGCTTCGCCGCGTACAAGGCATCACTCTCGCAGAAGCATCGCTGGTCTGCTCGCGCAAGACACAGTACTTCGCATCTTCGCTGGGAAGCCGCCTGACGCAGACCAGAACCACCACCGGGGCAGGTTTTGCTGCACACAGCTACAAAGGGGAGGAACTGCAAAAACGGTCCTACCCTAACTCATTCGGAGGTCAATATCAACTGAAAGGGTATGAGCTCATCGACGAGCTGAATCTGCCTGCGCACGCTGCTCGCATAGCGGAGGAAGCCGTGGCCCTGCACTCCGCCGATTCCTGTCCTGAAGGCGAACACAATCTCATACTCGATGGGAGCCAGCTCGGTCTGCAGATTCACGAATCGATCGGCCACCCTATAGAGCTTGACCGCGTTCTCGGGTCGGAGGCAAATTACGCAGGAATGAGCTTTCTGACTCTGGATCAGCTCAATCAGCTTCGCTACGGCTCTGAAATCGTCAACGTGGTCTGCGATGCTCGTGTGGAGCATGGCCCAGGCCTCGGCACCTTCGCTTACGATGACGAAGGCGTTCCGGCTCAGGGCACCGACATCATCCGCAACGGAAAGTTCACAGGGTACATGACATCGCGTGAGACGGCTGCGACCGTCGGAGATGCGCGGTCCAACGGAACCATGCGCGCCGAATCGTGGAACCGTCTTCCGCTGATCCGCATGACAAATGTCAGCTTGCTGCCGGGTGCAAATACGATCGACGAAGTCTTCGATACCGATGGCATCTACATGGAGACCAACAAGAGCTGGTCCATCGATGACAAACGTTATAACTTCCAGTTCGGCTGTGAAATCGCCTGGGAAATTCGCGGCGGGCGGCGTGTCCGAATGCTGAAGAATCCCGTGTACAGCGGTATTTCCACGGAGTTCTGGAATGCATGCGACGCGATCTCCGGCCGTGAGCACTGGACTCTCTGGGGCGTACCGAACTGCGGGAAAGGCCAGCCAGAACAAGTAATGGGTACAGGCCATGGGGCATCCCCTTCCCGGTTCCGGAAAATCAAAACAGGAAATGTCAGACCCGACTGAATCTGAGTTGTTGCCGCGCAAACGTTGCGAAGAGTTGATGCTGGCGGTCGAAGCTGCCGCTTACCGTCATGGCGTTCAGCATGTGGAAATCCTTGCCAGTGCGTCGGAAGAAGCGCTGACTCGTTTCGCCAACAACACCATTCACCAGAATGTTTCAGAGCGCGGAGTTGTACTCTCCATCCGCACAGTGATAGGCGACCGTACGGCGCGCGCATCCACGAACCAGTTGCATCGGGACGGTATTTCTGCCGCTGTAGACGAAGCAGTATCCTTGACAAAAGCCAGTGGGCCTGTCCCGGACCTTCCCGCTCTGTACGAGAGCACCGGAACGGCCGATGGGAGCCGCTGGTCGCAAGCTGCAGCATCCTGTACGCCGGCGGAACGCGCGGCCGGTGTTGCGGAAGCGATTCGAGTGGTAGAGGGCGAAGGGCAAACAGCAGCAGGGATGTACTCGACTTCCGAAAGCGTGGAAGTACTAATGAATTCCCGTGGCCTCTCGCGATACTACTTCGAGACGCTCACCACGTTTGCGATCACTGCCATGTCAGGAGATTCCTCCGGCTGGGCCAAAGCCAGTTCCGCCGAGCACAGTGAGATCAACCCGGCTGAACTCGCCGCTCGTGCCGTAGGCAAAGCGAAGTTATCTGCAAAGCCGATCGAGCTTGCGCCCGGTGCTTATACAGTCATACTCGAGCCTGCCGCCGTTCTCGATCTGGTAGGCCAGATCTTCGGCGACTTTAGCGCTACGGCGATGGAAGATCAACGAAGCTTCCTCAACGACCGTCTCGGCGAGCGACTGTTCGGCGACAACATAACCGTCTACGATGACTGTCATTTTCCACTGCAAATCGGAGCACCATTCGACGGCGAAGGAGTCCCCCGGCACGCACTGACCCTAATCAAATGCGGAGTTGCCGAGCAGATCGCCTTTTCCCGCGAAGCCGCCGCAAAAGCGGGAAAACTACCCACGGGCCACGGGTATCCTTTGCCCAATGAAATCGGTGAGGCACCCATCAACATCGTGATCGCGGGAGGAGGGGCCAGCCTGGAAGAGATCATCGCCAAAACAGAAAACGGCATTCTTGTTACACGCTTCTGGTACATCCGGGAAGTCGAGCCTTACAACAAAGTCATGACCGGAATGACCCGCGACGGAACATTTCTGATTCGCAATGGCGAGATCGCTCAGGGCTTGCGCAATTTCCGCTTTAACCAGAGCGTTATCGATCTGCTCAATAACGTAGAGACCCTAACCGCATCCGGTAGAGCTAGCGGAGAAGAAACGTTCGACATGGTCGTTCCGGGGATGAAGGTGCATGACTTCCACTTCACGGAAGTCACAAAGTTTTAATCCCGCCAACGGTAGACGCCGGTGCGTTCTAAAGGTGCAAGACCAGACGTAGTCCCGCGTCAACCGTTGTCACGACACCTGCGGGAAGCTTCCCCACATACTCGCGCAGAAAGCCCCTGTCAAGAGTTAGCAATTGCGAAGCGTTCACAACGGAGTCTTTGGGTAACCCAGTGTGACGGGCAGAGACCACAACGTTCCCCGGAGCATTTGCGAGATGCAGGCTACTTGTTACAACGGCAACCACGACCGTCTCGATTCTGCTGCGGTTGAATACATCAGCTTGGATTACAAGCACGGGACGACGAAAGCCTGGCTCAGATCTGCGAGGGTCCGGAAGGTCGGCCCACCAGATCTCACCCCTACTAATCTCGTTTGCTAAGTTCACCACGCATCGGGGTCAATAGACTGCAGTTGAGCCACGTAAAACGGGGACTCCAACTGGGCTTTGTGCGACCCGTAAACATGGTTAAGCTGCTCCGTTACATTCTGCTCGATAGCGCGATCCACAAATTCTGCAATCGCTTTGGAGTAGAGTTCACTGCGGGACACCTGCAAGCGTTTGGCCGTCGCTTCCGCGCGAGCGAACAACTCGTCAGGAATTGAAATCGCCGTTTTCACTTTCTGAGTATAACCGAGGTTATACCCTTCGGCAAGCCGAAAGTCGCACCTCGACACACGCAGTCCTTAGATCCAACTCCAACTCTGCTATCAATAAATCCATGAGCTTCCGAGCAGTACCCGGCATCGTCCTCCTGTACCTTTTAACCTCGCTACCCGGAGTCGGTGCGCCGCCCACCATAGCTGAAGCGCGGACCTTCCTCGACCGCGCCGAGAGGGAGCTTCTCGACCATTCAAATGAGGCCGGACGAGCAGGCTGGGTTCAATCCAACTTCATCACGAGTGACACCGAAACGCTAGCTGCGATCGCCAACGAGCGCGCCATCGCAGCTGCTGTCCGCTTCGTCAAGGAAGCAAAGCAGTTTGACGGCATCGCTCTCCCTGAAGACCTGCAGCGCAAAATGCAGTTGCTAAAAGTCGGTCTGACGATGCCGGCGCCCTCTAACAAGGCCGAAAGCGAGGAACTCACACGCATAGCCGCTGGGATGGAGGGCACGTACGGGAAAGGAAAATACTGCCCCTCGGGCGGTGTCAAGAATGGGGATAAGAACACGGATGGCTGCCTCGATCTGGAAGAAATCACCACCATCATGCGCACCAGCCGCAATCCGGCGGAGCTGAAGGAAGTCTGGAATGGCTGGCACACAATCTCGCGACCTATCCGAAAAGACTACACGCGCTTCGTTGAGCTGTCCAACAAGGGGTCCCGCGAGATTGGCTTTACCGACACCGGCGCTCTCTGGCGCGCCAAGTACGACATGCCGTCAGATGCATTCGCTAAGGAGCTTGACCGTCTGTGGGAGCAAGTTAAGCCGCTCTACGTATCTCTACACTCCTACGTGCGTAACAAACTGCGCGAAAAGTACGGAGACAGCATAGTTCCCGCGAACGGGCCTATTCCCGCACATCTGCTTGGAAACATGTGGGCGCAATCGTGGGATAACCTCTATCCCGACCTCGCTCCGCCTAACGCAGACCCGGGTTACGACCTAACCAAAATCCTGACCGAAAAGAAGATCGACCCTCTCGAAATGGTCCGGTATGGCGAGCGCTTCTTCACCTCACTTGGCTTCGCAAAACTACCCCAGAGCTTCTGGGAGCGTTCGCTGTTTACGAGGCCCAAAGACCGCGAGGTAGTCTGTCACGCATCCGCCTGGGATGTGGACAATGTCGAAGATTTGCGAATCAAGATGTGTATCGAGATCACCGACGAGGACTTTACCACCGTTCATCATGAGCTCGGCCATAACTTCTATCAGCGCGCCTACAACAAGCAGCCATTCTTCTTTCGAGACAGCGCAAACGATGGTTTCCACGAAGCAATCGGCGATACCATCGCGCTTAGCATTACGCCTGAATACCTAGTGAAAATTGGTCTGCTGCCGACTGCTCCTGACGCTTCCCGGGACGTCGGTCTTTTGATGAAACGCGCACTGGAGAAGGTCGCGTTTCTCCCCTTCGGCCTCATGATCGACCAGTGGAGATGGAAGGTGTTCTCAGGCGAGATCAAGCCGGGGGATTACAACAAAGCCTGGTGGGAACTGCGGCGCAAATACCAGGGCGTTTCGCCGCCGGATGAACGCACAGAAGCAGACTTCGACCCTGGTGCCAAGTATCACGTTCCGGCAAACACGCCCTATACGAGATATTTCCTTGCGGCAATCCTGCAGTTCCAGTTTCACCGGGCGCTCGCCCAGACCGCTGGTTGCAAGGTTCCGCTGAATCGCTGCTCTATCTATGACAACAAAGAAGCGGGAGAGCGCCTTGCCAAAATGCTGGAGGCAGGTGCCAGTCGTCCCTGGCAGGAAGCTCTCAACATGGGAACGGGGCAGAAAGAGATGGACGCCACGGCAATTGTCGACTACTTCGCGCCGCTCAAAACCTGGCTGGACGAGCAAAACAAAGGGAAACCAAGCGGTTGGTAACGCACATTGACGTCCCGTGATATCTTCAGGCCAATGACAACACGCAGATCGTTTCTGGCGGCAACTCTGGCCGCCGCGCCCTTGCTCTCCGCGGCTAAGAAGAAGATTCCCGTCGGCCTCGAACTGTATTCCGTCCGCGACCACTTGCAGAAAGATCTCATGGGCACCGTGCGCGCGGTCGGCAAGATGGGTTACGAGACGGTAGAGTTCTACTCGCCTTACTACGAATGGACTCCCGAATACGCTAAAGAAGTTCGCAAAACTCTGGACGATTCCGGCCTGCGCTGCCTATCCACGCACAACGGTGCGAAATCCCTCGCTGCGGACGGCATCCAGAAAGCGATCGACTTAAACGGCATCATTGGTTCCAAAAGCATCATCATGGCAAGCGCGGGCAAGATCACCACGCTCGACGGTTGGCGCGGCGTTGCCGATACTCTGACAGCGGCGGCAGACA
The DNA here is from genome assembly GCA_014379815.1 of Bryobacteraceae bacterium. Next base: position 10,188 of record JACMLA010000256.1, read on the forward strand.
AGCTCAAGCCTGTGGGCATGCGGACAGGCTTTCACAATCATCAGCTCGAATTCACTCCAATCGAGGGCAAGCGTCCCATCGAGGTACTCGCCGCAAATACGCCGAAATCGGTCGTCTTGCAGCTCGACGTAGGCACCTGTCGGGAAGCCGGCTCTGACCCGGTCGCCTGGATCAAAGCCAACCCGGGCCGCATCCAGTCGCTGCATTGTAAGGACTGGACCAAAGGCACGGGCTACGAAGTCCTGCTGGGCGAAGGGGACACTCCCTGGAAGGAGATCATGGCGGCAGCTGAGTCCAAGGGCGGAGTCGAGTACTACCTCGTCGAACAGGAAGGCAGCCGGCTGGGTTCGATGGAAACCGCGCAAAAGTGCCTGGAAAACTGGAAAAAGCTCAAGGCATAACCTTTCGCAGATACTTGTTTCGGATTACAACCACTTCTCCGGCGGCTTTGAAAAAGTCGCCGGGACCTACTTTCGACCCTGCGACATCTTTCCACTCTTTCAAAGGGTATTCGTAAATCGCCTCGTGCATGGCGCACACACCTTTTCTTTGTATGAATCTGGCAATGATCTCTACATCGAAAATCCATCGCGAAACAAATGGCTCCCTCAGCACTTCCCGAAACTCACGCGTCGCGCGAAACACTTTGGCCCCGCACTGGGTATCGTAAACAGGCAAATTCAGGACATTAGACACAACCGTAGCGAAAACTCTTCCAAGGTAGTGCCGCGAAACGTTGCGTTCCACATGCCGGCCCAGCAGCTTCACCCGCGCCCCAAACACCATTTCGATGGAAGGCAATTTTGCCAGAACACTCAGGAGATCATAAATAGCGTCGAGGGGTGTGGCTAGATCAGCGTCCCAGAAGCCGGTGATCTCTGCCTGCAACGTATCCATCGCGTAGGTCATACCGTACCGCACCGCATCGGCTTTGCCTGCGTTCGGCTGCTTCGGCAGAATGACCACGCGCTCCGGTCCTGCCTCGGCACGAACGCGCTCCAGGATCTGCAGGGTCTCGTCCCGGCTGCCATCATCCACAAAGATGATGCGGAGTGCGTCCGGAGCAGCCTGCAGAAACCCAAGATAAGCCGAGACATTCAGCCGGATTGCCTCGTTATAACAGGGGACTACCAGCGCACATCGCGCAGCGAGTTCACGCGGCATCAAAACTCAAGAATCGGATCGGGTCTGTCCGCGGTCTTTACTTCCAGCACGGGCTTCCAGGTAGTCATGTCGAACTTCACGACTTTATTGTCTCCCTGCGCCGAAACATAAAGAAACTTTTCCGTGGTATCGACAAACATGCCTTCGGCTGACTTGCCCACCGTCAATCGCCGGACTTCCTGACGTGTTTTCAGGTCGAGAACCGCAATTTCACCAGAGCCAATCAGGCTCACAAGCAGAAGCGATCCCCCATGCACAGCACGCAAGCGAGCGGGCTCACCCTTGACGTCGATCCGGTGTACGACCTTGCCTGAACCCACGTTGATCCCTACGACCTGATTCCCGGATCGCGTCGCGACCCAGCATATCGATTCGTCCGGAGCCAGTTCCACACCCATTGGTACCCCGCCGACTTCGATAGCGACCGGTTTCGTGTCACCGGTCAATCTGACCAACGACACAGTACCCGAAGCCGAGTTGGCGACAAACGCTGTTGATTCATCCCGAGTCACGGCAACCATGTGGGGATTACTCTTGCCGACTTCATGCCGGGACACAACAGCCTTCCTGACGGGATCGACGACCAGCAGAGCGCCGGGCCAGTCCACCGTGACATAGAGACGCCCTGACTTGCGCCCCAGTTCGATCCCGTGCGGTCGGCGATTTTCGCCCAGCTCTATCCGTCCAATTTCTTTTCGTCCTGCAGGGTCGATGATCGATATCGTGTTGCCGCCAGGCTCGGTCTGCGTCCATGTGTTCAGACCATAGTTAGTGACATAGATCAGCTTTCGGTCAGCCGACCATGCCATCTCGTGCGGACGCACTCCAACCGGAACCGTAGCCAGAGCCTTGCCTGTTTGAGAGTCGTACCAGCCGACAGAATCGGACCACTTATGGGCAATCAGCAGAGTCGCGAGGAAGAGTTGTAAGCGCACCTCGCCGAATTTTATCGTGTCGAATTCTATCGTGTCGAATTCTATCGTGCCGCTTACCGCGCAGAAGACTGAATCTGCACCAGCTTCGGCGCAAACTGCGGCGTGGCGAAGCTCAGAACTTCCATCGGGCATACCGTGACGCAGATACCGCACCCTATGCAGGAGCTGTTTGAGTTGGTCAAGTCTTCCTGCTTCAGAGCAAATTGCATGACATCGATTCCGACCTGACAGTAGCGGGAGCACTCGCCACACGCAATGCACTTGTCATTGGAAGCGATGGCAAACCGGCTCACGCGAAACCTCGTGTAGACGGCGCTGAACATCTCCATCATCTTCGCCAGAGGACACCAGTAGCGGCACCAGATCTTCCCGCCAAAAAATGGATACAGCGCCACGGGAATGATCCCAACCAGCCACGTATCCACCACAAGCTTGTACCAGGTCAACGCAGTCTGCGCACCTGGTTGCAAAGCGCGGAACACATTCTGGCCCATGATGACGACGGTTATCGCCACCGCAGCCGCGAAGACCCACGCATTCATCTGCTCCCACCGGATCGATGCCTTCCCTTTAGGCGCGAGGTGCCGCCAACGGTCCCCTAAAGTTTCTGCCAGACCGCCGCATCCACAGATCCACGAGCAGTAGCGTTTGCCGTGGAACAGCACCAGCAGCGGCACCAGCACAAAGCTGAGTACAACCCCCCAAACCACCCAAACCTGCGTGGGATTGCCAAAGAATGTGTAAAAGAAAAGGGGCCATGCGTAGACCAGTCCGTAGGATCGCCAGGCATTTCCGGCGAAGTTCGGATCGGTCGCCAGTTTCTCGCCAATCCACTGATTGGCAACAGCAGACTGAAACAGGAATTCCGGAATCAAACAAAAGAAGATAATCTGAAAGCCAATCAGAGAAGCGTATCGCCAGATCTGGAATTTGTCTTTCCGATCGATCCCCCACCTCTTCATAGCCTGCAGTCCGAACACAGTGACCAGCAGAGTGTATAGGATCGTATACCAGAACGACCATGGTCGACCGAAGAAAGCCAGTGCTTGAGCGCCCCAGCCGGTGAATGGCCAGAACTCGTATCCAGGAGCTTGCTTAGCCCCGTAGATTGTGTAAGCAAGGGCAAACGCGAACAGAAGCGCGGCCCATTTCTTCAAGCCCCATTCATCCTCCAGACGAATTCCAAGTGCCTTGAGAAAGTCACGGGGAGGCTCTGAACCGATCAGGACGAAAGCGTGGTCGCAGGCACGCGG
>JACMLA010000257.1 GCA_014379815.1 Bryobacteraceae bacterium
AGGCCGGGGCAGACGTGGCTTCAGGTTTCGGCAGTGGGCCGGCCGGAAGCGGAACTGCTGGTTGACGTGCTGGTGAAGAAGGGCTTTCGCGCGATAATCGCACCCGGACCGAGCGAGAAGTTGTTTCGCGTTCTGGTGGGCCCGGCGAGGGATGACGCGGAAGTGGTCAGAACTCGCACAGAACTCGAGCAGTCTGGCTTCCGGCCGATACCAAGGCGTTACTGAATGGGGGGCGTTACTGAATGAGCACGCCCGATACACGTCCTCTCGGCACGGAACTGGTTCAGCTCGAAGCGGCTCCTCGTCCGCGGCTGCCCGAATGGCTCCGCTCGAAGAGCACCACACACTTTGAATCCGTGACGTTGCTCAAGCAGGATTTGCGCCGCCTGAATCTGAACACCGTATGTGAGTCGGCACGTTGTCCAAACATCCACGAGTGCTTCCATCGCGGAGCCGCCACATTTATGATTCTGGGCAATCTGTGCACGCGCGGCTGCGGATTCTGTTCCGTTCCTAAAGGTTCACCGGAGAAGCGGGAGTTCCAGCTCGATCCTGATGAGCCCGAGAATGTCGCGCGCATGGCTGCCGCAATGAAGCTCAGGTATGTCGTCATCACCAGCGTGAATCGGGATGACTTATCCGATGGCGGGTCCCTGCATTGGGCTAAGACCGTCCGCGCCGTCCGGCAGGCTCTTCCAGGAGCCAGAATAGAAGTTCTGACACCCGACTTCTGTGGCGATATGAGCGCGGTCGCACGCGTTCTCGAGGCACAGCCCGATGTCTTCAATCACAATATGGAGACGATTCCACGGCTGTATCGACGCGTTCGTCCGCAAGCAAACTATCAGCAGTCGCTCGATGTGCTGCGCTTCGCAAAGCGGAACCGGCCGGAGTCGCTAACCAAATCAGGTCTGATGGTTGGCCTCGGGGAATGCGAGGCTGATGTACAGAGCGTGATGCGTGATCTGCGGGCGCATTCGGTCGATGTGGTCACGATCGGGCAGTACCTGCAGCCGACTCGCCGCAATCTGCGTGTTGCAGAGTATGTGACCCCAGCCCAGTTCGAAGCGTATCGCGAATATGGTCTGTCACTCGGCTTGAAGAATGTGTTTAGCGGACCGTTTGTGCGCAGTTCCTACATGGCGGATCTGGTAAACGAGCAAGCTACGCAGTGCTCCTGAATTACGCTCTGGCAGTCCTTTCCGGGCTGCTTATGGTTCTGATCCACCCCCGCGCGAATTTTGCGTTTCTCGCGCCTTTTGCGCTAGCTCCGCTGATCTACGCACTGGCACGGGAATGGGTTCCGAGGCACAGATTCCTGCTGGCCTATTCCAGCGGCCTCGTGTTCTGGGCTACCTCAAATTACTGGATTCATTTCGTGATCAGTGTGCACGGCGGGCTTGGAACCGGTCTGGGAGTAATTGGGTTCGTTCTGTTTGTCTTGCTTCGTGCCGTACCGATGGGCTTATTCGGGCTTTCCGCGGGAGTAGTGATTCAGCAGCCGTATGCACTTCTCGCCGTCCCCGCCATGTGGGTCGCGATGGAGCGGATCCCTTACCTTTACGACTACAAGTGGCTGATGCTGGGCAACGCGGGAATCGATATGTCCATCCCCATGCGACTCGCTCCGCTGACGGGAGTGTATGGCTTGTCGTTCCTGTTCGCCATGCTCGGAGTCGCCATAGCGTTTGTCGTTCTGCGCCGCGGGCGACGACAACTGCTGCCCTTGCTTTCGCTTGTGATATTGCCGGTTCTCCCGTCATTGCCGGAAGGGTCGGTGCCGGACAGGCTCGCCGTCTCTGTACAACCTTCCGTAGCCGATCGGGATAACTGGACGGCGCCTGAAGCCGTTGCGCTTACTAAACAGATGGAAGCACTTTCCCTCACGCCATTGCTGAAAGGGGGACGCCGACCCTCACTGATACTCTGGCCCGAAATTCCAGCTCCGCTGTACTACTTTGATGACCCGGTATTTCGTGAAAGCGTCACTTCCATGATCCGGATCGCAGGGGTGCCCACAATCCTTGGGACTGTTGCACGGAATGCACAAGGCGAGCCGCTGAACTCTGCTTTGGTCATGGCTCCTTCCGGTGAGCCCGTCGGAAGATACGACAAGATGAATCTGGTTCCGTTCGGCGAATACACGCCCTGGCCGTTTCGTGGCTTCGTCGATAAAATTTCGAATGAGATCGGGGATTTCGTTCCCGGCAAGCAACTCGCAACATTTGAGCTGGTTCGTGGCGAGAGAGCGGGTGTCTTCATATGCTACGAATCCGCCTTCCCGGACCACGTCCGGACGTTTGTCGGACAAGGCGCCACCCTGCTTGTCAACTTGTCGAACGATGGCTACTTTGGAGGCTCGGCGGCCCGGGAACAGCACCTCAGCCTTGTCCGGATGCGTGCGGCAGAAAATGACCGCTGGATTCTCCGGTCTACTAATGACGGGATCACGACTGCGGTGGACCCTGCAGGCCGAACTGCGAAGCCGCTGCCGCAATACGCTGTCACATCGGCCCAGTTGCCCTTCGCCTATCGCCGGCAGCTAACGCCATACAGCAGGTGGGGAGACGTGTTTGCCTGGTCTTGCGTAGGAGCATCAGTCGTCGCTTTGGGACTGTCGCAAATCCCTCAATATAAGAGAGGATAGGATATGGCACGCGGTTGGGAGAGTAAGGAAGTCGAGTCTCAGATCGAACAGGCGGAAGAGCGTCGTACCCATCGGGAGCAGCCAAAAGAGTCGACCCCGGAAGAACTGGCAGCAGTCCGCGAGCGCGACGGAATCGAAGTTTCCCGCAATCGGATTCTTCAGGAGTTGGAACGCGCCAGTCATCCGAGGCATCGCGCCATGCTCGAAGAGTCTCTACGCCACCTCGAGGGCAAGCTGGCCGCTTTCGCCGAAAGTCACCCGGACGTGAGACAGGTTGGGAACGAAGACGTCCGCCTGGGGTAATTCTTGCTGCTTATGTGTAGTCAGAAGGCCGATCACCTGCATACCTGCGGCTAAACCGGCCTGCACTCCGGCCGGAGAATCTTCGACAACCACACACTCCTCCGGACGAAATCCCAATTGTTCTGCAGCCAGCAGGAAGCAGTCAGGAGCGGGCTTACCGCGCTGAATGTCGTCGGCTGTCACGATGACCTTCGGCTCGGGAATCCCGGCAGCATTTCGCCGGACACGAGCAAGATTCCCAGGGCACGATGTGACGATCGCCCACCGCTCTGGCGGAAGGCTCGCGAGAATCTCACGGGCTCCGGCAATTGGGACCACTCCGGCTACGTCCTGCTCCTCCTTACGGATATGGGCTGCCACTTGTTCCTGCACGTTGGGCAAGTCAGGGAGGAAGTAGCGCATTGTTTCTGTGGCGGGGCGTCCGTGAGAAATCGCCAGAAGCGGCTCAGGATCGAGACCCTGCGAGGTCGCCCATTCGGTCCAGAGCCGGACGACGACGGCAGTCGAATCGACCAGAGTTCCATCAAGGTCAAAGAGAATTGCGGAAGCTTGCAGAACTGGCATACTTACTTACCATCTTCAACTGCGGTACCACCTTCGACTGCAACTGCCGAAGCATTTAGCGCAACACCCAGCAGGCAAAGCACTACAAACGCCAGACCCAGGCGCAGCCCGAGCGCTTGCGCCAGGCCTCCGATAACCGGAGGGCCACCCAGGAATCCGGTGAAAGCCATTGTCGTTACAGCTGCCATCCCAACTCCGGACGGCAGCGAACGAATCCGTCCGGTGGCGCTGAAGATATTCGGAACAATGCCGGCGACACCCAGACCAACGAGGGCGAAGCCCGCCATCGCGATTGCGTAGGAGCTGGTCAGCAAAGATAAGCTCAGGCCAGCGGCGGCCAGCAGGGCTCCTGCCCGGACCACAGCCGGACTGCCAAACGCGGCCGTAATCCGATCGACCAGCAGACGGGTCACGATCATTGCTGCCGAGTATGCCGAAAAGCCAAGCGCTGCGCGTCCTGCTTCTGCGCCGATGACCTTCTCCAGGTAGAGGGCACTCCAGTCGGCGACCGAGCCTTCCGCTACGGAGACAACCGCGGCGAGGATGCCCAGAGCCGCGACGGGACGAGGAATGCGGAACGACAAAGACGGAGGGGCTGCGTCCTGATGAGCCTTGTGCAAACCTGCTGAGGCAAGAAAGGCAATAACCAGGAATCCGGCGGCTGCGATCAGGAAGTGTGTCAGCACGGACAGACCCAGCCCGGCTGCTAAGCCACCCAATGCGGACCCGGTCATCGCTCCCGCACTCCAGAATGCATGAAAGGACCCCATCACCGGGCGTTTCAGCTCGTCTTCAATAGATACGGCGTGGACATTCATCGCCACGTCCTGAGACCCGCTGGCAGCGCCAAAGAAGAACAGGGCTGCGGCCAGCTCAAAGGGGCTTCGCGCAAACGCCAGCGGAATTAAGACTACAGGGAGCACCAGCGTGGCGAAACGAACCAGAGGGCGACTCCCATGACGGGAGATTAACCAGCCTGTGACGGGCATGGAGCAAAGCGCCCCTGCCGCGGTCGCCAGCAGCACCAGACCCAGCACACCGGTCGAAGCATCGAGATTTGCCTGCGCCGCCGGGATCCGCGAAACCCAGGTCGCGACGGTCGCTCCGTTAAGCGCAAAGATGGCGGCAATACAGATTCGGGAGATCTGGAGGCCTGTCACAAGGTCTTCAGCTGTGCCGGATCACCAGTACGTCGCCGTCCTTAACGAAGTATTCCTTGCCTTCCAGACGCAGCAAACCCTTTTCACGCACGCCGGGGTAGCCTTTGTGATCGATCAGATCTTTCCAGTTGACGACCTCGGCACGGATAAACTTCGCTTCAAAATCGCTATGAATTGCACCCGCAGCCTGGGGCGCTTTGCTCCCAACCGGGATGGTCCAGGCACGGCACTCGGTGTCGCCTGCGGTCAGGAACGACATCAAGCCCAGCAAGGAGTACGTTGCTGTAATGAGACGCTGCATGCCGGATTCCGCAAGACCATAACTGGCCAGCAGTTCCTGAGCTTCTTCCTGTGACAATTCCGCCAGTTCCGCTTCTATTTTGCCGCAGACCCCGGATATAGCAGTCTTCGGACGGTTTCCCAGTTCTCCCTTGCGGAACTCTTCTTCGCGGTCGTGCAGTCGTGACGCATCCTCTTCACCCAGATTCAGAACGTAAAGCATTGGCTTTTGGGACAGGAACACGAAACCGCGGATCCGCTTTTCGTCATCCGCTGAGAGCTCCATGTTGCGCAGAGGCTCGTTGTTTTCGAGCATGGCCTTA
>JACMLA010000258.1 GCA_014379815.1 Bryobacteraceae bacterium
ACCGGCAATAACCAGCCGGATCTTGGGACGACTTTCGCTTTGGCCACTTCTTTCTTTGGCCGCAATCAGGTTCAATTTACAGGGAATGTCGGCTACGGTCTCGGGTCGGATGTGCCTGCGGCTGGTTTCCGAACCAGCTTCAGCCGCGGCGAAGCAGGGCCTGAATTCAAGCTGACCGTTCAGCAGATTGGGTTACCGGCCCGTGGGATTGCCGTTAGCCGATCCAACGCGCCTCCGTTGCGCACGATGTCGCTGACTATGATCGAACGCGTGGATCTGGCCGAAGGTCTGCAACTGGACTACGGCGCTTCGCTGGACTCGGTCACTTATCTGGACAGACTGAACTACATCAGTCCGTTTGCCCGTTTAACGGCACACATCGGCCCGGGCACCCTCGATCTTGGGTACAGCTCGGGTGCACCTCCTGTGGACTTGTTAAATGCGAGAGGCCTTGATGGTTCGCTGCAAGGTGATGTCGCCGCTCTGACGCTTCTGCCGAGAGTTTCGCTCAGGGATGGGCAAGCGCTGGTACAGAGATCGGAAAACATGGAGATCGGATACAGACTCGAAGGTGGCAGCCGTTCTTACAGTGTTGGTGCCTATCATGAGTTTGTTCGCAACGGTGCTCTGACGATGAGCACACCGGATGAGTCGTTCTTTGGTTCTCTGGACCTTTTGCCGGAGCTCTCGTCCAGAAGTTCGGTTTTCAACATCGGCAACTACACCAGAACCGGGTATACCGCGTCAGTTACGCAGGCTCTGGGCGAGGACTTCAGCGTCACAATTGCAGCCGGACGTGGCGGAGTCTTAACGACACGGTCTCAAAATCTGCTGACTAATGATCTTGACGAGTTGAGAAGCACCATTACCCGTGCGCAGCGACAGTGGGCTCGCGGGATCGTTACTGCAACCGTTCCCGTTGCCGGGACCCGCGTAGTCGCCAGCTATGAGTGGAGCGATGCACGGGCTCTCACCCCCGGTCATGTCTACCTGACGCAGAAGATCTATCCTGAGACCGGCTTAAATTTCAGAGTACGCCAGCCTCTTCCTGGGTGGGGCGGCCTGCCCGGGCGTCTGGAAGCCACTGCCGAACTCCGCAACATGCTGGCCCAGGGTTATCTGCCCGTATCTACTGCTGACGGCAAGCGCCTGATCCTATCCAGCTATCCACGGGCTATCCGCGGCGGCCTCGCCTTCATTTTCTAGCGTTTTCCGACTCTCCAGAATAGCGTTGCCGAGTTTCTTGCGTCTTTATTTCGATTGTTTACAACAAATTCAAGAAAATTCGACCAAAAGCGGTACGGGTGCCTGGTATAGTCGTCCTGTCGCAGCGAGTTGTCGCTGATCCGCTATTCTTTGCCGTAATCTGCCCGTAAACTGCCTGCAACTGCCCGAATCCCTCAGGCTCGCCTTTCCTAGCGAGTCATCTGCCCGTAATCTGCCATCTCGCGACGACATATTCCCGAACTGCCCGGGGTAGTGCCAAGGCACACCCCGGCTCTTCCGGTCTTACCAGCGCGGAAGGACACGCTTCCAGTTGGGATCCACATGTTGCCGCATCTCCGCTTCATCGTCTCGTTTCCGAAACGGAAGGTTTGCGTACAGCTTCCCCAGTCTTTCCAGCTGATCGTAGTCAAGATCCACGCCGAGACCTGGTTTGTCAGGAATCTCTACCGAGCCATCGCGAAACTTAACCCGGCCTCCCACGATTACCTCATCGCGTTCGGTTTGCCACGGGTAGTGTGTATCGCACGCGAACAGGATGTGGGGCGCCGCCGCCGCTGCGTGGGCCATCGTCATCATGCTGACTCCGAGGTGATTGTTGGAGTGCATGGAAACCCCGAGGCGCAGGGTTTCGCAAAGATCAGACAACCGGCGCAGAGCCCGGATACCTCCCCAGTAATGCGGATCGGACAGCACGACCTGGACGGCGTCCATTCGCTTTGCTTCGACTACATGGTCGAAACATGTGACGGCTACGTTGCTCCCCATCTCCATCTCAATCCCTTCCTCGCGCAACTTCCGGCGCACCTCGGCCATTCCCGCCAGTTCCGCGCACGGGTCTTCGAGGTATCCCCCATCTGCCAGCTCGTCTTTCAGAGACCGTCCCACATGACACGAGGTCTCAACAGACCAGGCGCAATTCGGGTCGATTCGCAGGGGATACTGGGTTCCGAATTCCTCCCGAAGAAGGCGGATGGTTTCGATCTCAAGGTCGGGATCCAGAACACCGCCCTTCAATTTGATCTCGCGAAAACCATACTTGCTCAGGAACTCACGGCACTGTCGAACGATGGATTGGGGATCGAGGCACTCGCCGTACTCGTCGTCACGCAGGTCATCGCCAAGACCTCCGCCGCCTCCGTGTTTGTAGAAGAGGTAGGCCGAAAACGGAACAGCATCGCGTACGCGCCCTCCAATCACGTCGCAGACTGGCTTCCCGACGGCCTTACCGAGGATGTCGAGACAAGCGACTTCGTACGCAGCGTAGGTGCGGGCCTGCGCGTCCAGAGGATTCTCCCCCGGTACCAGCCATGTCTGTGTCCGACCACCGGCCACCTGTGCCGGCTCCGAAGTATTCTGCTCCGCATTTGCGGTCAGGTCACGCCACAGCTCCGCCAGCCGAAACGGGTCCATTCCGAGCACGCGGGACTTGGCAGCTTCCAGCGCCGCTAAGGGTCTGTCTCCGCCATAAGTCTCACTGATTCCGGTGATGCCATCGGTTGTCTTAACCTCTACGATTGTTCGCAGCGCATACGGTGCGTGCCGGCCGTAGGAGCTGCGCAGCGGCGCGTCTGCAATCGCGATGGGATGCAGACGAACTTCGGAAATGAGCATGGCTCGATTTTAACGGCAGGAACGATCGCATTCCAGGTAACGTCAGTGCATGCAGGGACTATCCTGAATTGATGCGGACTCTCACTGGCTTTCTTGCGATTTCATTGTGGGTGGTCGCGCAAACCCCAGCCGCTACGATCACTAAGAATTCGCTTAGCGCTGGCGAGATCGACGAAGCAATCGCTCAGCTATCCAAAATCACAGGACTGGAGCCCCTCAAAAAAGTTCAGGCGGACACGATCACACGCGCCGGAGTGCGCAAGTTTCTAGAAGAAAAGATCCGAGAAGAAATAAAACCTGAAGAGATTCGCATCGAGGAACTTGCTCTTAAGCGGTTCGGATTGTTGCCCGCTGAGTTCGATCTCAAGAGTGCCACAGTCGACCTGATTACCGAGCAGGCTGCAGCCTTTTACGATTTTCGAACCAAGAAGCTGTATTTGCTGGATGGTGACGAGGTCAAGCTTCCGGGTACGGGAGAAGAGTTCGGCAAAGCGGCGCAAAAGATGATTGTCGTGCATGAACTTGCCCACGCGCTTGCCGACCAGCACTTCGATCTGGGGAAGTACATCCGCAGAAGCCGAAGCGGCGATTCGTCTACCGCGCGAATGGCGGTTACCGAAGGTCAGGCGACCTGGCTGATGATGGAGTCGATGCTGTCTGGCGTAGGACAGTCTATGAAAAGCATGCCGGGGATGATCGACACCATCGGGAACACGGCGGCTGATGCAATGGCGGGACAGTATCCCGTTCTCGCGAGCGCTCCCCTGTACCTTCGAACGTCACTCATTTTCCCGTACAGTCAGGGACTTCGTTTTCAGCAGGCGGTGACTCTCAAGCTGGGCAACGCGGGTTTCACGCAGGTCTTCAAGCAACCTCCGGTGAGCAGCCAGCAGATTCTGCATCCGGAAAAATACTTCGCGCGAGTCGAGCCAGTCAAGGTTGCCCTTCCAGATACACCGAAACGCTGGAAGACGATAAACGAGTCAACTGTCGGGGAACTGGAGCACGCCGTTCTTCTGGAGCAATACCTTTCGAAGAAAGATGCCGATGAACTGGCACCTGCCTGGAAGGGTGGGGTGTTAGGTCTGGCAGAAGCCCGGGATTCCAAAGATGTTGCGATGACGTATGCATCAGAGTGGGAATCTCCAGAAATGGCCCGGCGATTCTTTGAAGCCTATCGAGCGGTCCTAAAAGGTAAGTGGAAACGGTTTGAAGTCGCCCGGTCTGACAAAGACTCATTCAGCGGTACCGGCGACACGGGTGCGTTCTCGGTACAGTTGACAGGTACGCGCGTCACGTCCATGGAAGGATTTGAGTAGTAAACTTAAGAGGAAGGAACCAGCTTTGAAGCACTTCGTTTTGGCTACACTCACGCTCGCATGCAGTTTCGTCGTGTCGGCTGCCCAGCTGCCGCGACCGGCAGGGGAGCTTACCTGGAAGTTACCCGATGGAAAACCGGCGAACCTGAGTAGCTACAAGGGCAAAGTAGTAGTCATCGAAATTCTCTCGACCACCTGTCCTCATTGCCAGGATACAGCGGGAATGCTGGCGAAGATGCAGACCGAGTTTGGTCCTAAGGGTTTGCAAGTGATTGGAGTGGCTGTGAACGACGATGCGAATGTACCCGATTTCGCCAGCCGGTTTGCAGTCAGGTTTCCGGTCGGTAAGGGTGACCGCGACGCAGCGCTCGGGTTTTTGCAGCAGTCTGTCATGCGATCTTTCTACTATCCCGGGCTTGTGTTCGTGGATCGGAACGGGATGATTCAGGCTCAGCACTCCGGCAACGATGCTTTCGTGCAAAGCAACGAAGAGCTCAACATTCGCAACCAGATTGTGAAGATGATCGGTACTGCTACTCCGACTACAACGAAAGCTTCGAATCCCGCAAAACGGAAGGCTTCCTGAAGATGAAACTCGCAAGTGTAGTAGCCGGACTCGCGCTGGTACTTTCCCCCGTGTTCTCGGCGGAGATTCCGCGCAAAGCTCCGGAACTGGTGATCCCGCTAACGGACGGCAGCCAGAAGCTGTTGAGCTCGTACCGCGGGAAAGTCGTGGTGCTCGAGTTTGTGTTCACGACCTGTTCTCACTGTCAGCGCTCCTGCCAGGTTCTAAGCAACCTGCAGCGGGAGTACGGCTCCAAAGGTTTTCAACCGCTTGCGCTGGCCTGGAACGACATGGCCAAAATGCTTGTCCCAGACTTTGTGAGGGACTTCAACGTTACCTTCCCAGTTGGCTACACGGATCGCACGACGGTCAGCAACTTTCTGCAGATTCCGGCTGGCGAGAATATGCACGTTCCCCAGATCGTTTTCATCGATCGGAAAGGCATGATCAGGATGCAGAGCCTGCCCAGGAGCGACGCCAACACTGGTTCAGAAGCTAACGTCCGCGGCATGGTCGAAAAGCTGCTTGCAGAAAAGGCTGGATCTTCTGCTCCTGCGTCCGGCGCGAAATCGAGCGGCACGAAGCAGAAAGCTTCCTAACCTCGGTCAGGTTTCTACAGTTTCGTAGTGCGGCGAGGCGGACTGATCTCCCAGCAGCTTCCCGTAACCCTGCATGCTGTCCGTGTTGTCCAGATACGCTTTCACCGCGGCTGTCATGGGAATGGCAAGAAGCAGCCCAATTCCTCCCCAAATGGTGCCCCAGAACATCAATGCGACTGTGACCACCAGAGGGTTCAGATGTACTCTTGCTCCAACCACTGCGGGGTAGAGCAGATTCAGTGCTAGCAGATGGAGCAACCCTACTTCGAGGCATATCACGACGTAGGGAGTTATAGCGTCGTACATCATCAACGAGGAAACCATTGCCGGCAGCATCGCGAGGGGCAGTCCAACGTACGGGATCAGGCTCACGAAGCCGCTTAGAAACCCCACCAGGATCCAGTAAGGAAGGTTCCAGCTAAAGAAGATACCGCAGCTGACGACCG
>JACMLA010000259.1 GCA_014379815.1 Bryobacteraceae bacterium
GCGTGTCGACATGGGTCAGGTGAATCTGGCTGTGCTCTACTTCCCGGATAGCCTCCCGGAGCAGTCTGGCGTCAGCCGGGTTGTCTTCAACGAGAAGGACGTGTATTTCTTCAAGCTGCATGCTGCACCCCGGCTGTATCTCACAGACAGCCTAGATAGTTTACCATTTTACAGTTATTAGTAGCAGTACTGAAGTACTGGTACTCGAGGGCGAGTCGCGACATTGCCAGCGCTAGAACGCCTGTACCACGAAGAATGGGGTTGTCAGTTGCTGACAGGTACAACAGTTATCTACAATGAGATCAAGAGGTAAGGCTTCCTAAGGATGAGTCGCAGCCCGGCGCCAGCATCCCGGCACGTAGCCATTCTCCACTCGATTGTCGAAGAGTACATCGAGTTCGGAGAACCTGTAGCCTCACGCACCATCGCAAGGCGGCTGAAAGGCACCTTAAGCGCGGCTTCTGTACGGAACACCATGGCGGACCTGGATGAGGAAGGCTATCTCTGCCAGCCCCATACGTCCGCGGGCCGGGTCCCGACCGAGAAGGCATTCCACAGCTACATCAAATCTCTCAACGCGCGCCGTGTTGGCGGTGCCGAGCTTTACCGTATCCAGACTGAGCTGGCGTCTCTGGAAACCGTTCAGGCTCGCATGGAAAAGACCTCGTTCCTGCTGACAGAGATGACTCGGGGTCTGGCCATCGCCGCCGCAATCCCGACGATTGCGCAGACTCTCGATCAGGTCGACCTGCTCGCTCTGGCCGACCATCGCGTTCTCATGGTGGTCGCCACACGCGATCACATGGTGCACAACCGCGTTGTCGTCATGAACGAGCGAGTCACCCAGGACGAGCTGCAGGAACTGCGCAACTATCTCAATCACAATTTTGCCGGGTGGCTGTTGAACGACGTCCGCCGGGAAATCGAAGCCCGCCTGCAACAGGAACGTGCTGCGTACGATTCCATTTTGCGCCGCCTCCAGCTGCTTTATGGCCAGGGCATGCTGGACTTCGATCTTGCTCCGGAAGTGCACGTGGACGGCGCTTCGAATCTGATCGGTCTGGACCTGCATCTGACACGGGAGAAGATGCGGGAGCTGTTTCGGGCACTGGAACAGAAAACGAAAGTTCTCCTGCTGCTTGACCGCTTCCTTGAAGAGCCTCAGGGCGAAATCGCGGTACGCGTCGGCCTCGGAGAAGCCCATCCGTCCATGAGCCAGCTCGCCATAATCGGGATCAGCGTGAAATTGCCAGGCGGCGCGGAAGGAAAGTTTGCTGTACTCGGACCCATGCGCATGAACTACGGCCGGGTGATCTCCGCCGTCCTGCACGTTGGCCAGGTCTTCCAAAGCGCTCAAGTGTAGCGGGCGTATTGATAATCTTAAATCTGAGCCGTTCTATGGATGAAAACCAGCAATCGACCGTGGTCGAGACGCCTGATAGCGCAGAATCTGCGCTTGACCCCGAAACAACTGCGGGAACGCCGCAGGAGCTTTTGGAACTGCGGCAGAGCAAAGCCGAGCTGCAGGACCGGATTCTCCGGCTGCAGGCCGAGTTTGATAATTTCCGCAAACGCACGGAACGCGAGCGGATGGAATACGCCGAGTTCGCAGGAGAGATGACGATCCGCGCGATCCTGCCGATGCTCGATGATTTTGAGAGAGCTCTGAAAGCTGCTGCGGGCGCTGAAAATGAATTGGTTCGCGGTATCGAGCTGATCTACGGCCGGATGCTGGAGTCGCTGGCAAAGCAGGGTCTGGAATCGGTCTCATCGCTGGGAAATCAGTTCGACCCGCACCTCCATGAAGCGATTGGTCGGATAGAATCCGCCG
Organism: Bryobacteraceae bacterium; assembly: GCA_014379815.1. The sequence continues at coordinate 1,832 of JACMLA010000259.1, forward strand.
AGCATCAGGATGGAGAGATTCTGCAGGAATATCAAAAAGGCTACCGCCTCAAAGGGCGTCTCCTCCGGCCCGCGATGGTGCAGGTCGCAGTCAGGCAGTAAATGAGTAACAGCGTGACCAGAAGAGACTACTACGAAGTATTAGGCGTCGAGCGTACCTCTGACGATGCCGTGATCAAGGCCGCCTACCGCAAGCTGGCGCTCAAATTTCATCCCGATCGCAATCCCGGCAACTCCGAAGCCGAAGAAAAGTTCAAGGAAGCCGCCGAAGCTTACAGTGTCCTCAGTGACGGGCAGAAGCGCGCTACCTACGATCGCTTCGGCCACGCAGGCTTACAGGGAAGCGCGGGTGGTGCGGCCGGCTTCGACCCGAATTCGTTCACCGATCTGTCTGACATCTTCGGCGATATTTTCGGGATCAACGATCTGTTCGGCGGTGGAGGCGGGCGCAAGCGCAACCGTCCTCAGAAGGGCGACGACGTCCGGTACGATCTCGAAATCACCTTCGAAGACATGATGAAGGGACTCAGCGCAGACCTTCAGGTACCCCGTGCTGAGCCTTGCGACCGCTGCACCGGAACCGGAGCGGAACCCGAAGACGGTCTGACAGTTTGCCCGGTCTGCCGGGGACGCGGCGAAGTCGTATTTCAGCAGAGCTTTCTCCAGGTACGCCGTACCTGCTCTCAGTGCAATGGGCGTGGCCAGATCATTCGGCGGCCCTGCACCAAATGCAATGGCGAGGCCTGGATTCGTAAAGAACGAAAGCTGAGAGTCGAGATCCCGGCGGGTGTAGATACAGGAACGCGCGTTCGCGTTTCCGGCGAAGGGCAGCCTGGCGCAAGCGGCGGTGGCCAC
>JACMLA010000260.1 GCA_014379815.1 Bryobacteraceae bacterium
AGCAAACTTTGAATGGCTTCGGTTGCCGATCTGTCCGCCTGTTTCAGAATTCCCATGTCGAGCGCCGTTTGCCTGGCCGCTTCCAAACCTTGCAGGCGGGCTTGCTTCTCGAGGTCAGGATTGAAAGGAATCCATGGAGTCCACCAGGTTTTGGAACGGTCCCAGACTCTGGTCTGCTTTTCGTCTACGTACAGGTTGAGCAATCTTGCGGGAGGTAGCCGGATCAGAGTGACGCCATCGGGTCTTTGCTGGACGTCCTTCGGGCCCAACCGCTGCAGGTCCACACCAGCTTCTACCTGAGCCTGGAGGATCAGCAAAATGCGCTCGGATCCGATTAGCTGTGTCTGCTCTTCCAAAGTCACGACTTTCTGTATGGTGTACCGAACCGTGGTCAGGTGATTCAGCAGCTTAACCTGAACCAGGAGTTCGGAGCTGTCAGGGACGGAGTTGCGTCCGACAAGCCACCAGGCAAGCACCAAAGCGAGACCGGCGCCGATCAGCAGAGCCGTCCGTACCGGGCGTTTTGTCAGACTATCTTTGAACGCGACCGGATCCTCCTCCCTTGACCAGGGACATCACCTCGTCAAAGGAAAACCGGTTGAAGTCTCCGGGAATCGAATGCTTCAGGCAGGATGCCGCTACGGCAAATTCGATCATGTCCTGCGACTGATCCATGGTCATCAAGCCAAATATGAGAGCGCCTGCAAAGGAGTCGCCACCGCCCACTCGATCCACAATGTGCGTGATCTCGTACCGCTTGCTGACTACAAAGCCGTCACGATCGTTCATACACGCGGCCCATCCGTTATGAGACGCGCTCTTGGATTCGCGCAGCGTTATTGCGACCGCCTTCAGGTTGGGATGAGTATCGAGAACACTCTCGGTAAGTTTGCGATAAGCTTCGCGGTCCAGTTCACCCTCATGCACATTCGCAGCGCAACTGATTCCCAGCGACATCTGACAGTCTTCTTCATTCGCGATACACACATCGGTGTACCGCATCAGGTCCGGCATCACCTCATGGGCGAGCTTGCCCCATTTCCACAGATTCTTGCGGAAATTCAGGTCGCAGGAAACAGTAAGGCCCATCGCTTGCGCGGCCTTTACAGACTCCAGCGCGAGTTGCGCAGCGTTCTCACTGATTGCCGGAGTGATCCCGGTAATGTGGAACCAGCCTGCGCCTTCAAAGGCCTTCTCAAAGTCGATGTCCCCGGGTTTCGCGAGTGCGATGGAGCTTCCCTCGCGATCGTAGAGCACCTTGGACGACCTCTGATTTGCGCCTGTTTCGAGAAAGTACACGCCCATCCGGCCCTCGCCGCGAATCGTTCGGGAGGTATCGACGTTGAACTTGCGCAGTTCGGCAATGCAGGCGTCTGCGATGGGATTGTTTGGGGGCAGTACGGTGATGTATCGCGCCGGCAGACCGAAGGAGGCAACCGCTACAGCAACGTTGGCTTCGCCTCCGCCAAATGTTGCCAGAAAGCTCGGTGTCTGCAAGAGCCGCTCGAGGCCCGGAGGTGCGAGCCGGAGCATGATCTCCCCAAAAGTTACGACTGTCCTCGACATGAACTAACGATAGTATCAGCCGCAATAGAATGAAATTTGTGAGTCACGGACCCCTGATCAGCAGACGTTATTTCGTCAGTGGACGAGTGCAGGGTGTTGGATTCCGGCACTTCGTAAACAAACATGCGCAGGCTCTCGGGATGGCTGGATACACGAGAAACCTTGACGATGGCCGAGTCGAAGTGTATGCCATAGGAACGGCATCGAGCCACGATCAGCTAAGCGGCTTTTTGCACAAAGGTCCGCCAACGTCTCAGGTTCGGTCCGTCGACGTTTCCGAAGCAGCGCCCGAGCGGGTCGAAGGCTTCCGCATCGAGAGATAAGCAGCCGCTGTTAGTCTGAGCCTCGCGTCAGAGTGCGGTAAGTGATGCCCGCAATCAGGCCGGCGACCAGATACATCCCAGCCGCCATGGCCTGAGTCTGAGGAGTCCGGTTCACCTCTGCGTCACCTAACCCTAGAGGCTCTGGAAACAACAGCGTTCCGATGCCGGCTGCAAAACCCGCAAGAGCACCGTGTACGATCGCTTCACTTTTACCCGCGGCAGCTACAGAACTATAAAACAGAGTGTTGGCTAGCAGATCTCCCGCAAGCGCAGTCGTGCGCAGATTCTCAGGCGGGTCGAAGCCCATGGCACGCGCAGCCTTCGCTACGGCACGCATGCCAATCACGTCGATTCGCGGAGGGTCCGGCATAATCTGACGGGCGCACTCATGCATCAGATTGAGCGAAATGGCGGCGGTAGCACCGCTGAGAAGAGCTGCGCCCTGACTCATGATCGACTCATAAATCGTTGACTCATAGTTATCGATAGACGCTGCTACCGATAGCTTGTGTCAGCCCTTAAATGGACGGCTGTAAATGACTAGGCCTTTACAGGATCCTTGGGGGAGACTTTCCACGTCTTGTCATCAAAGTACAGGACGCGGCCTTCGCGATAGCTCTGAACCGCCATGCTGATCAGAACCTGAGCGCGGGCACCGGTTTCCACGTCGAGGCGAGGCTTCTGCCGCGAGCGGATACTCTGCAGAAAGTTCTTCACGTGCGTCTGCATCGTGTCGTTCTCTTCCACAGCGATCTTGATGTCTTCCGAACCCCACTTGGCTTTGTACTCATCGCTGATCACCCGTTTCTCAGGCTTCACGGTGATGAAGGGAGAGTATCCCTCAAAACGTCCATGCTCGACCATGATCAAAGATCCCTCGTGACCGCGAATGAGGCCGGGGATATGCTGCGAATTCGCCATTGAGGAACTGAGCACGATCTGGTGACCCTTCGCATAGGTGCCGATTAGCGAAAACGTGTCCGGCACTTCGCGATCCAGCAGGTTGCTGTCTTCTGGTCTTTTCTTGAATACGAAGACTCCGCCGTCTGCAAAAACCTTGTGAGGGAACTGAGGTTCTCCCCAGCAGATATTCATCGGCGCAACCACGTGGTAGAAGAGATCGGTGGCAATGCCGCCTGAGTAGTCCCAGTATTTCCGGAAGCGGAAGAAGCGGTCGGCGTCCCAGTTGCGTTTCTGCGAAGGACCAAGCCACATCTTCCAGTCGATGTAGTTCTCGCCCTTACCCTCGGGGCCGGCCTGCGCGTCCAGAGGCCAGTTCCACTCGCCTTCTTTCGAGTTGCGATGGTAAGAGCCCTGGCTCATCAGGACCTGGCCGAGCATGCCGTCCTGAATGACTTTCCGAGCCTTCGACCACTGATCTCCGGACGTGGTCTGCGAGCCAACCTGGAACACCCGCTTGGTTTCGCGAACGGTGTCGACGAGTTTACGAGCCTCGTCCACTGTGTGGCACATGGGCTTTTCGCAGTACACATCTTTACCGCGATCCATGGCCTCCAGAGCAATCGTTGCGTGCCAGTGATCCGGAGTTGCCACGACTACGGCGTCGATATCGTCGCGGTTCAGGAGCTCCCGATAGTCGAGGTATCCCTGAGCTTTGTAAGCCTCAGCTGCCTTCTGTTTGCGCTTCTCATACACGTCGCAAACCGCTACGATCTGCGCATTTTCCGTTTCGCCAGCTTTGGCAAACTCGCGCGCCACGTAGAAGCCGCGACCACCGACTCCAATTACGCCAATATTGATCTTGTCGTTTGCGCCGATCACGCGTCCGCTCTTGGCTGGGCGAGCTCCAAAAGCTCTCTGTGCCAATCCTAAAGCGGCACCCGCAGACGTCGCGGTTTTTAAAAAGTCCCTGCGATTCGCGGCGTTCTCCGAAGCTGACATAGCTGACTCCTTGGTCGTTGAGCAGCAGCGTTTCGACCGCGCTGCGGAAATCCTGTGGGGATCGTCACCCACAGTTTAACCTGGGAGCGTTTTGGTCAGTTTGAACCGGAGTTCGAACCGGAACTGGACGTGGCTCCTTCCACCGGCGGGCTCCACTTTGGCTTTGCTTCCGGCAGAGGTTTGCGCGGCATCCTGACCGGCGCATTGGCGGCATGATAAATCACCGACGCCATGACTGCCGAAGCCTGCATGAGATCCGGTCCCTGCGTGTGGTCGAAAGTATCGATGTTGGAGTGATGCGTGCGGCTCATGTACTCCAGAGGGTCCTGCACAAACTGGAAACCCGGGATACCGATCGCGTCAAAGGACAAGTGATCGGTTCCGCCCGTATTGCGGATGCTGATCGTCGTCACGCCCAAATCGCGGAAAGGGGCCAGCCATTTCTCAAAGTACGGTCGGGCGGAGTCGTTGTCCTGAAGATAGACACCCCGGATCTTGCCGCTGCCATTGTCAAGGTTGAAGTAGGCACTGACCTTCTCCTGGTCCGCCTTCACCTGCATGGTGAGGGGATCTCCAAAGTGCTGCTTCACGTACGCTTTCGATCCCAGCAGGCCCTGCTCTTCCCCGCTCCAGAGGACCACGCGCACCGTGCGATCTAACTTGAGATTCAGCTTCTTCAAAATACGGACAGCCTCGAGTGCAACCGAGCTTCCTGCGGCGTTATCCGTAGCACCCGTACCACCGATCCACGAATCCAAATGAGCTCCGACGATTATCAGTTCGTCAGGCTTTGCAGTGCCCGGTATCTCCGCAACGACGTTTGCAGGCTCAACATCTTTGTCTGAGACTTCGGCGGCTACTTCGAACTGCAGCGTGACGGGGACTTTCTTCTCTAAAACCCGCGCGACTCGGTTGTAGTGTTCGGCCGTCAGAGCAAGCGTTGGGAGAGGTGATGGCCACTTGGCTTCATACCAGCCAGCGTGCTCAGAAAACACCGTCCCGCCGTCGCCTCTTGCGTCGGTAATCAGGATTCCGGACACGCCTTCTTTGCGGAAAAACTCGTGCAGTTCCCGACGCAGTTCCTTCCTCTTCTCGTTGTACGCCTCGCCAAAGCCGGCGGGCGCATTGCGCATAAACTGACCCCGAAGCTCCGGTTCTTCCGGTGTTGCCAGCTTCGAGTAGTCGAAGGTGCGCTGAAACGCCGGGTCCGGCGCAATGGCTTGCTGCGCCAACTCAGCGTCGGTGTACCGTTTCGCGGCCGCCTGTAACTGCAGACTGGAAGATCGCAGGGAAGTAGTCATGACGATCTTGCCCTTCAGTTTGCCGGCATACTGCTTCTTCACTCTGTCGAGCTCGGTACGAAATCGGGCCATGTCGGTGTCGCGCAGTGGAATCAAAACTGGCTCGCCGGACACGAGGCCGTTGGTTGGACTCGACCACGCTAGCGGAAATCCCACCAGAGGTGAGTACTGAGGCGCAGTCATGTGGGCGCTGAATCGCTTCAGAGTCCACGCCCTGCCAAAAGGACCCCATTTTTCGAGGTGTGGATTGCTAAGTCCCCACTCGCGCATCCGGGCCAGCGTCCATTCGGCTGCCGCGTCGTACTCGTGCGAGGCGGTGAG
>JACMLA010000030.1 GCA_014379815.1 Bryobacteraceae bacterium
CCGCCGGAATGTTCTGCTCAGCACGGCTACCCTGACCGACTATGCGTTCCTCGATGTAGCCCGAAGGTACTCGCCCATAATTTCCACGATGCGGGCGCAGATCAGTTCTGTAGGAGTGGAATGGCGCACCGATTACGATCCTCTTCGGGGTCGGTTTGTCGCCAGCAGCCTGTCCGCGAATGCCCGCGTGCTGCGGGACTACTACACTTCCATAGGACACAATCAGGTAAATGAGAGGCCCATCACGTCTAATGGGACGAACCTGCAGGGACTCTCGCCCACGGCGAATCAGTTGTTTGTCGTAGTCGGATACGGCCAGGAAAACCGTAGAGGTGTAAACACCGGCTTCCTTACCGTTTACGACTATACGCAGCAAGTAACTCTGTTCAGCCAGGCGCAGGTGACGTACAACACGGACTGCTGCGGCTGGAGCGTGCAGTATCGCCGTAATGGCTTCCGGAATGAAAACCAGTTCCGGCTAGCTTTTAATGTGGCGAATATCGGATCGTTTGGCACACTCCGGCGGCAGGAGCGGATGTTTTAGGCAGGCCTCATACAGCCCATTTCCAGCGTCTGACTGGGGTGAAGAAGCTACGCAGGCTCCTCGGCCAGTGCGGACCTGGCATCATCAGCGGAGCTGGTAACGACGATCCCTCCTGCATTGTGAGCTACTCCATCGTAGGAGCCATGTTCGGGTATTCCACCTTATGGACCTCGCTGTTCGCTTTGCCGCTGATCGCCTCCTTGCAGATGATGAGTGCCCGACTGGGATTAGTTAGCGGGAGAGGTCTCGCCGGTGCGGCGCGGACAGCATGGAGCCCCCTGATTGTTGTTCCCCTGTGTTGTCTGCTGGCAGTGGCCAATATCGTGACACTGGGAGCGGACCTCGGTGGAATGGCGGATGTGACGTCAATGATCACGGGCCTGCCATCCGGAGTCTGGACCATCGTCTATGCCGCCGGTATTGTGGCCCTTCTGTTCTACCTGCCTTACGGCAAAATCGAGAACATTTTCAAATGGTTGTGTATGGTCTTGTTTGCCTACGTGATAGCGGGTGTTCTTGCCAGGCCGGACTGGACCGCTGTGATAGCGAATACCTTGGTTCCTCGCGTCTCGTGGTCCAGAGAATACCTGTCTACCCTGGTAGCGATCATCGGCGCGACCGTCTCACCTTACTTCCTGTTCTGGCAGACTTCTCAGGAGGTGGAGAATCAGGTTTGCCTGGGCCGGCATTCTGTCGCGGAGCGGCGTGGCGCGACCGGTGAAGACCTCGAGAGAGTACATGTCGATGTGATCGCAGGTTCGACGATATCGAAACTGATCGCGTATTTCATCACGATTACGACTGCGGCGACTTTGTTCGCAAACGGGAAGACAGACATCGCGACCGCGCAGGAGGCTGCTGCGAGCCTCGAGCCGTTTGCGGGTGACGCCGCCAGGTTGCTCTTCGCGGCCGGCGTGATTGGAACCGTCTTGCTGGCGATCCCGGTACTTGCCGGTTCTTGCGCGTATGCGTGGCCAGAAGCGATGAGGTGGCGCGCCTCGCTGATTGACCAGCCCGCGCAGGCTCCGAACTTCTACATCGTCATCGGTCTGTCGGTAGCCGTGGGACTAGGCCTGCTCGCCGCAGGCTTGCACGTCGTGGACATGCTGTTCTGGGCCTCGGTGATGAATGGCTTACTGGCGCCGCTGTGTATTCTTGCCGTCTTGTTGCTGACAGGCGACCCGAAGCTTATGGGCAATCGCCGAAACGGTCTCTGGCTCCAGACAATGGGCTGGATCGCCTTTGTCGTCAGCGGCGGTTGCGATGCTGGTGAGCTTTTCGGGTTTACTTTAGTTACGGAAACCTCGGGGTCACTGGGTTCATTATAGGGATTGATGGAATTGCGCTGCATACACGGCCGAAGCTTTGATCCAACCGGATCCCGCCGGGGACTGTTCCCGACGGCAAAGGGGCTAGAAAATTCCAGCTTCTCGCGTTGCACGCCGTTCCGTAGATCCGAAGTGCCTCGGTCAGAGTCGCAAGTTTTTGTTTCTGAGCTGCGGTGAGAAAGCTCTGGACAGCGATCACGGTACCTTCCTGTTGCGAGGCGATCTCACGCCGGATGGATTCCAGCTCGCGATACCGCAAACCGAGCGCCATGGCATCCGGATCGGGCTTCCCCAGCTCAATATAAATTTCAAGTTGTACTTGGACGGAGCGGTTCTCGCGTGAGGCAGTCAGCGTTGTTAAATCGTGGTTGGTCTGGGCAATCTGGCGGACTTGTGCCTCGGTCAGTTCCAGGTAAGCGGTCAGGTTCGAAGGCAACGGATTCGGGACATCCTGAGCTGCGAGCGCGACAACGCTCATAACAACTGCAATCACAAACTTTGGCATGGTTCCCAAGGATACAGCAGCATTCCGGAGTCGCCGAGATATTAGAACGGCTTGCGTGCCTATGCTGTTCAGTCTTTCCGGTTTGCTTTAAATTGGGAGTTAGGATTCGGGGATGCGCCGGCTGTTCCCCCCGTTAGCAATCCATAGTTGCAAATGGTAAGTCCTCCCAATTCAGCCAAGGGAGACACGTTAACACCCACTCCGCCGATAAGGACTTGTGGCGCAGGCGTTAAGAAGTTCGAACTGGTTGCGTTACAAGCCGCTCCATAGAGCCGGATTGCCTCTGCAAGCGGCGCTAGCTTCTGCTTCTGCGTGGCGGTAAGAAAGCTCTGAACGGCAGTCACCGTGCTTTCGCGCTGTGCTTTGAGTTCACGACGGATTGATTCCAGTTCACGCTGCCTCAGGCCAAGCGCCATCGGATCGGGATCAGCCTTCTGTAGCTCCAGATTTATCTCACCCTGCACTGCAAACCAGCGTTGCAGTCTGGCGTCAGTGAGGGTAGCTAATTCAAGGTTCGCCCGGTCGATCTGGATCATTTGTGGATCAGTAAGTTCGAAATAAGCTACAACATCGCCGGGTAGCTGGCTCTGGTGGTCCTGTGCTGGCAATAGTACGGCGGCCAAAAGCAATGTTAAGAATAGTTTACGCATACGACAACAAGGGTAACTGACGTCCCGTGTGATCTTCACAGGAAACTCGATATCAGATCTGCCTGCCCTGTTTTGCGGGTAAAGCCGTCGTTCGTTCTAGTTGGGCACAGCTGAGCTGCCGGGAAAAGGTTGCCTTACTACTGTCCCGGCTCTGGCATTGCAGCCAAAACCGAAGCTTCCCCCCAACCGGTTTCCACTAAAAGCTATTGCCGTCGGAAGAGGGGCGAGGAAGTTCCAGTCAGTTGCATTGCATGCTGTTCTGTAGATCCGAAGTGCCTCGGTGAGACTCGTAAGCTTCTGTTTCTGAGTTGCAGTGAGGAAGCTCTGGACTGCGGTCACGGTGCGTTCGCGTTGCGAGGCGATGTCACGGCGAATCGATTCCAGTTCGCGATAGCGCAAACCTAGCGCCATGGCATCCGGATCTGGCTTCCCCAGTTCAACAGAAATTTCAAGTTGTACCTGGAAGGAGCGGTTCTGGCGTGAGGCAGTAAGCGTTGTGAAATCGCGGTTTGTCTGGGCGATCTGGCCGACTTGTGACTCCGTCAATTCCAGGTAGGCAGTGAGGTCAGGAGGTAACCAATTCGGAACATCCTGGGCCGCGAGCGCGACACCGCTCAGCGCGATCACAACGAAAAACTTTGGCATTGGTAAAAAAAATCTAATTGGGGAAAAGCGGGACAGGCAGGAAATCGCCGATGCGGAACGCGGTTGGAATACCGCCGCAGCCAATTCCTCCTAGCAAGAAGGTCGCAATGTTAGGCAACACTGGCAATGGTTGCGTGAGGATTGCACCTGTCACCACCGACACAGGGGTGAAGAAGTTCCACCCAAGCGCGTTGCAAGCCGTTCCATAAATCCGCATCGCTTCAGCTAGTGTCGCCAGCTTTTGTTTCTGGGCCGCGCTCAGCAAACTCTGGACTGCGGTTACGGTGCGGTCCCGCTGGGAGTTGATCTCACGGCGGATCGATTCCAGTTCGCGATAGCGCAAGCCGAGCGCCATCGGGTCAGGGTCGGCCTTTTGCAACTCGACGTTAATTTCATTCTGCACTTCAAACGAACGGCTCTGGCGGGTAGCCGTTAATCGTGAGAGCTCCAGATTCACCTGGACCACTTCCCGGACTTGCGTTTCCGTCAGTTCCAGATAATTCGTCAGGTCCTGAGGCAACGCATTTCGGATGCCCTGTGCCGGCAGCACAGCGACGGCCGCGATAAGCGCGATACATAACTTACGCATACGACATTAAGCGTATCTTAAAAACCGGGTGGTTTGTCGAAATCTCCACGGCATTGCTCCAGCTTGATCGCGAGATCCAGCAGGATCTCTTCGCTATACGGCTGGCCTACCAGCTGGATGCCCACCGGCATTCCGTCCTTTGCCTTTCCAAACGGTATGGTGACTGCC
>JACMLA010000261.1 GCA_014379815.1 Bryobacteraceae bacterium
GACGCGGGATTTTGGATGGCAGTGCCTGCTAGCTCGCCGCCTGGCCGAACGGGGTGTCCTCTACATCCAGTGCACCCACAGCTTCAATTGGGACCAGCACAGCGACCTGTTCGACAAGCACACTCAGAACGCCAAAGAAGTGGACAAGCCAATTGCAGGTGTGTTGAAAGACCTGAAAGCCCGAGGTCTGCTGAAAGATACTCTCGTCGTCTGGGCAGGTGAGTTCGGACGTACACCGGTTTCTGAAGCTGGTAATGGCCGCGACCACAACCCGTATGGCTACACCATCTGGATGGCCGGTGGCGGCGTCAAAGCGGGATACATCTACGGTGCAACCGACGACATCGGGTATCACGCGACCGAAGACCGCATGCACATCCACGACTTCCATGCGACGATGCTCCACCTTGTCGGCCTCGATCACGAGAAGCTTACCTACAAGTACAGTGGACGCGATTTCCGTCTGACCGACGTAGCTGGCGTGGTTGCGAAAAAGATCCTCGCTTAGAAAATCAACTTCCCTCGTGCATTCCTGAAGCGAAGTTGTTGGTAAGTGGGATGTTACTAACGCTACCGAACCCGTAAGACACGCAGTATTTCCAACACTAACCCGCGCGATGTTACTTGCGGCCCTGCGACGTGAATGCCGGGCCCGCGAAGGAGCGTACTGTGTTTCGAGGTTTTTCTAAATCCTGTTTCGTAATCGCAATCTTATGGACAACGGTACCGGCAGCAGTAAAAGGTGCTGCCGTTACTGACTACCTGAACGTAAAAGCCTACACCGAATTTGTATCTGCCCCGGGCAGCAATAAGACCTTCAACTATTCCGGAAAGGGAGTCTTCTACTCGTTCCCGGCTTCCGGCACTGCGCGCATTGTCTTCGAAGATCTCGCGCGCTGGACCTACCGGCCCACAGTCCAGATAACGCCCCGAAGCAACTCCGGAAAAAGCATGCCTGCGTGCGGTGCGCGCCTGGAAACCGAGGGCTACCACCTCGTCGCGATCGTCACGTGCCGCCCTGGAAGCGTGGTGGCGACAAAACCTGAGTTCACTCTGCTGATCGTTGACGAAACAAGTGACGCAGCTTATACACTCGTCACCTCCTGTACCAACTGCGGCAAGGCTAACATTCACAATCCCTGGGCTCGCAACGATCTGAACCCTGTGCGAGTCCAGTACCTCACCGGGCGCACGGGCGTTTTCTTCAAGATGGACGCAAAGCCGCCTGTGACTGAGTTCGCCCCACCGATGGCGTTTGTGACCCCTGTCTCATCCGCGGTAAGTTGCGAGGTGTTTTCTATAGGCAGCAAAGCCGAGCGGGCAGACGAATACGGCGTCGAGATAGCCTGCACGGTTGCGAGATCCACCAGTCCTACGGCCATCCCCCAGCCGCCTGTCGACATGTCGTTCCATCTGTTACTAGTCCCGCGATCCGCACGCACCGCCACGATCTTCGCCGCAGAGAACGGGGACACCTGGATGTCGTCGAGCGAAGCGGGCCTGATCGAGGCGAGGCGAACCAGTACGGGTCGTTATCTGGTCAGCTTTGCCAATCTCGCGTATCGGTGGGCTGACGACGGGATCGCGCTTGTCACGTCCCACGGCGCAGGCGGGAAGACCTGTTCTCTCGAAGGGCAATACAAGTCCGGAGACGATGTCGAAATCGCAGTAGTCTGCAGAAATGCCAGCGGCGACCTGGTAGACAGCCGCTTCCTCGTCATGGCTACATCACGCCACTAGTGCTTCCGGTGGACAGAAGCCAGCAGAGCTTCAATCGCCCTCATATTGCCAAGAGAATCCTCAAGGGGCGTAGGGACCTCGCCCCCGTCCAGAACCGCCGCCGCAAACTGATCGCCCTGAAGCTTGTATTGATCGCAGACGGCAAACTCTTCGGTCCTGCGCCCTGAACCGAGAAGGTCGGTTCCGTTGTCGATGGTGATGCGTGTCAGACGGTCCGGCGGCGCGTTGAAAGGTATCTCAATTTCGACGCGGCCTCTGGCACACAGCACCTGAACGGTCTGGTATGGAACCATCTGCGTTCCACAGGTAAACACGCTGTGGCCACCCCGGAACTCGAGGACTCCCGAGGTCAGCCGATCGACCGCCAGGGTGGGATCGAACTCCGCCGCACCAACACACCGGACCGGTTCTGTTCCGAACAGGAAGCGGGATATCTGTATGGCGTAACAACCAATGTCCATCAGTGCACCGCCACCTGCTTCCGGAGTGTTACGTATATTTTGCGGATCGACGTTGAAGTAGCTGAGAGCGGAGACGATCGCGTTCAGCCGTCCGAGCTGTCCCGACTGGATCAGTTCGCGCGTGCGCAGCCATTGAGGATGCGTCCGGACCATAAACGCCTCGCTGATCTTGCACCCAGTCTCATCCCGGGCCGCAATCAGAGCCTCACATTCCATCGAAGATAAGCCGATCGGCTTCTCACAAAGCACATGCTTCCCCGCCTTCGCCGCGAGAATGGAATACGGCACGTGCATGTGATTGGGTAGAGGGATGTAAACCGCCTCGACGTTGGCATCGGCTAAGAGTTCTTCGTACTCTCCATAAGCTTTCCCAATGCCGAGGCTCTCTGCGGCTGCCTCCGCTTTGCCAAGGTCGCGGGATGCAATGGCCACGATCTCGCAGCGGTCACCCTGTTGCATCGCCGGAATGACCTTCGTGCGCGCAATCTTCGCGGCACCTAGTACTCCCCATTTGAGCTTTTGCAGCATGGGAAACCAGTCTCTCACGCAAATTGATAGCATAAGATTGTCTGCTGCATCGCTCTTAAGACTATGTTTGTAAAACTCGCAACCCGACTCTGCATAGCCCTGATCGGGATTGGAGCCTCTGCGCAAACAACGTCAACTCCTGAACAGACCGCGCTCAAACGATACTGCGTAGGCTGCCACAACGCCAAAGTAAAGACTGCAGGACTGGCGTTTGAGGGAATGACTCTGCAGAATGTCGGTCTGCACTCGCAGGATTGGGAGAAAGTCGCGCGCAAGCTGCAGACAAGGTCTATGCCGCCTGCCGGTTTACCGCGCCCGGATGAGCGGACCTACAGCAGCCTCCTGGCTACGCTGGAGAGTTCTCTGGACCAAGCAGCCGCTGCAACTGTA
>JACMLA010000262.1 GCA_014379815.1 Bryobacteraceae bacterium
GCTGCAGGGACGGTTTCTTAGTCAGGATCTAGGGAATGCGGGCGGGAGTTTAGGGGATCCGCAGACGTGGAATGGGTATGCGTATGTGAATAATGGCCCGCTGAATTATACGGATCCGAGTGGCGAAGGCATATTCGGGGTTTTGGGCTCGGTCATAGGTAGCTTTTCCCCGGGGTTGGGCAGCCTGATTGGTTGGGGTCTTGGTTCTATAGCAGATGCGGCGACGAGTCAATCGATAAGCCCGCCCGGCATTATAGGCATAGGTAGTATCGTCGGCAGTAACTCAGGCCATGTGAACAACTCCCAGCCGTGGAACGAGCGCTTGCCTGCCGGTGTTGGTTCCAGGCCCGGTATCGATCTCGGAGGGGTGTATGGCGGAGGCAGCAAGAGTCCGTTCATTTTCACTTTCGAACAACAAATCGGATATCAGGAAACATGGAAAGACAAAGCCACAGATTGGTGGCCGGGGCAGGGGATGCGCTGACAACAATTCCGTTTACGACGTTTAGCGTGACCGCCTGGGGGCGGAGGGTTATCCCCGGCGGGGACTCAACGAACGCGCAAAGCGCTTCCTATCGCGTGAGCGGGTGGTTCGGTACTCGCTATCAGATGCTTTTGGGCACTGCGGTCGGGGGGACGGCCGGTGCCGTCAGCGGTGGGAAGTACGGCCCGACCTTCGGGAGAGGTGGAAAGGCACTGCTGAATCGTGGCCCTGTTCGGTTTGGTTGGTATTGGGATAAGACTCGTGACGCGATTGGGTTGCGGATCTTTGAACGTCCTAACACGATCCACATTCCATTTTGGCACCCTTAAGATCCATGATCATAACCCCCGATCTCCTCGAGGTAGTGCTCGTTCAAGACGTACCGAACACCGCATTTTCAATTAACCGTCAGAACTCGAGCAATGGCCTTTGCACTACTGTTAAGCCGTCCAACCCTCAGGCCGCGCAACTGAGCATCTGGATGAACAAACATGGCAATTGTGACCTCCTGTTTGGAAGAGCTTTCGGGCTTGAGCTTCAACTAGACGACGGTGAGCTCCTGCTGTCGCTCGCAAGAGCCGCTAGGCAGGGGCGTTTTATAGAAGACCTTTGGACCCTGGGCAACACCACGCTCTATTCAAAGAGCGTCATTTGGTTAGCTGATCGTCCTGCGATAGTTAGATCGGGTATTCCGTTGCCTTATCCGTGTTGGTGGAAGTACACATACCGTTATGAGCCCTTCTAATGACTATGGAGAGCGAGAGATTCTTGGGGGTTCTCACGCTGCCTTCTTGGCAGCGACTCAACTTTCGGGCCGAAACGCTGCGGGACCGGGACGGCCTGACGTGCACCTTACGTTTTTACTAGAGTTTTGGTCTACTTTCGATTGAATCGAATGCAAGGAGGGGTGCTGGCAAGCTCGGTCAGTTTGCTGGAGGTGTCCCGTAGGCTCTGTGGAATTTATACCCTAAAGGCCAGCTCGGTCGCCGCATGGTGAAAACTGACGTTGCTGATTTTTCGTCCGAAACGAATTGGGACGGAGCGAATCTTCAAACGATGATTTTGGATTGCGTCCGGCATGGATTGCGTATGAGATTGGGAGGTGTTTACGGTGGCGGCAGTATCAGCCCGTTCATCTTTAGCTTTGCAGGCCAAGCTGCCTCATCGCCGGCAAGGACGATTGGTTGTCCAGAGTACTTGATCTCGGCCTTACCTTTCGTACTGAAGCGACCGCGAAAGCGCTGCGAGGAGCCGCAACCCAGCCCGCTTGGCTGAACAACATCACAGCCGTGTTCGGCTTTGACCAGAGCATACTCGGTGGTGCATTCGTTTACGCAGCCTTTGATTTGTTCCAAAAATCAGTGATCGCTGCAGGAATGGCATGGGGTCGACTGCATGATGCCGAACAGGGCTCGATTACTGCAATACCCGGTACTACTCGCTGCTCTGGTTCAATCATGCCAGGTACAATGAACCAGGTCAGTTCACCAAATACCTTTAGGAGCGTGTTGCAGGATGAAACGTACCCTTGCCTTGCTGTGCACTATGTGTGCCTGCATATCGGCGCAGAGTCTGCGTCTGGAAAGAGTTGGCAGTTACGCCACCGGCGTCTTCAATCGGGGCGCAGCGGAGATCGCCGCGCATGACCCGAGGTCTCAGCGCCTTTTCGTCGTCAACGGAGATGCCGCTTCAGTAGACATTCTGGATATCAGTACACCGGCAAGCCCGAGGCTTGTGCTGCGACTCCGGATTCCGGAACGCTGGGGCGCGGCGGCGAACAGTGTTGCTGTGTACAACGGAATCGTCGCAGTCGCGGTGGAAGCAGCAAACCGACAGGAACCGGGATCGGTGTTCTTCATGAATAGCGATGGTCAGATTTCCGGCGGAGTACGCGTAGGGGCAGTGCCGGATATGGTGACGTTCACCCCCAACGGCCAATATGTACTCACTGCGAACGAGGGCGAGCCCAGTACCAACTACGCAAATGATCCGGAAGGATCGGTAAGCATTATCGATATCCGGAATGGCGTTAACAGTCTCACCGAAAGCTCGGTTCGCACCGCCACATTTACGTCGTTCAATGCGGCGCCACCGGCAGGTGTTCGGGTCTATGGCCCTCGGGCGACGCTCGCCCAGGATGTGGAACCCGAATACATCACTGTCGCGCCGGACAGCCGCACGGCTTACGTTACGTTGCAGGAAGCGAATGTAATCGGAGTTATCGATATTGAGAGAGCTCTAGTGACGCGCCTTCTGCCTCTGGGACAGAAGGATCACACTCTGTCCGGTAATGGTCTTGACGCAAGTGATCGGGACATGACGATCAACATCCGCAACTGGCCAGTGTTTGGTATGTATCAGCCGGATGGGATCGCGAATTTTACTGTCGGAGGTACGACCTACCTCATCACCGCCAATGAAGGCGATACCCGTGACTACTCGGCGTACGCAGAAGAAGTGCGAGTCGGCGCAGCGGATCTTGATCCTACGATCTTCCCTAACGCAGCCGAGTTAAAGATGAACGAGAACCTCGGCCGCCTGACGGTCAGCCGGGCACTGAACGACACGGACGGAGACGGAGATCTGGATCGGCTCACCGTACCCGGCGGACGCTCTTTCACCATTTGGACAACAGATGGCCGGCTGGTCTGGGATAGTGGCGATCAGTTGGAGCGCATTACCGCCCGTGAATTTCCGGCTGAGTTTAATTCAGATGCCACTGGCGGCCTCGATACCCGCAGTGACAACAAGGGACCGGAACCGGAGACAGTAATCACCGCAACAATCCGAGGCCGGGTGTATGCGTTCGTCGCACTCGAACGGATGGGGGGTGTGATGGTTTGGGACGTAACCACCCCGACCGCGCCGACTTTCGTCCAATACACCTGGGGCCGCATCGCGGGCGGAAGTGCCGCGGCAGGAACCGGCGGAGATCATGGACCTGAGGGCTTGCTCTACATTCAGGCTTCGGACAGCCCCACTGGAGACCCAATGATCGTAGTGGCCAATGAAGTCAGCGGTTCGACAACGCTCTATAGGATCGCTTTACCGGTTACCGCCCGCATTGGCCAGCTAAACAGCACGATTACAAACTACGAACAGGTCCTCGATGCTTCCGGCTCCACAGGCACCAATCTGCGTTATGCGTGGCGAGTTTTAGGAAGACAGGTTAGCCTCATCGGTGCAGACCAGCCACAGGCACGGCTGCAGTTTAATTCGGGGTATGGCGACTATGAGGTGGAGTTGACGGTTACAGATGCGGTAGGGAACTCAGATACAGCCCGAACGGTTCTTAGCTACAGAGGATATCGTTAAAGGAAGCAAACACGAGACCCTTGCGGGCGACGGGGAGGTTTGCTTCAGGGGTCTTTTCTATGAGGTTAGTCTCGCTTTGGTGGGAGTTGCCTCCCCGTCTTGATTCCAATACTAATATATGGAATTCGGGAATGCAACAAAAAACTGTAGGGCTTGTGCGGAAAATGTAAAGGGAGCAGGGATTTCGGCCCCTGCTCCCCCTCTTCTTACTGCATTTGCCTTACGTGGACCTTGGCTGGCGCACTACAAATCCGTGATCCGGTAGAAGTTGTGCAAAGTAATATTTCCGTTGTCATGGTCGGAAAGTAAGCTGGAATCTGCAAGTTGACCTGCTGCAGACCCGGTATCCCCGGAGCAGCACCGGCATAAGCGGGACTGGCTATAGAGACATCGTGTAGCCTCGCATCGATCACGCCGGAGCCGGTAGGGCCGAGCAAGCCAGTCGCGTAGATCTGGATCACGCTTCCAGCCGGCGCAGGATTGGTTGGCGTGTTAACAGTTCCATCCTGATTAAGGATGCCGGGGTTGAAGATACCGGGATAGGCATCGGTGACCTGGACCGTCAAAGCGTCGCTTGATACTCCGTTCACGGAAACAACGACTTGCGAGGTGTTGCTCCCGATGTCGGCAGGCACGCGAAAGTTGATCTGGGTCGCCGATGAAAACAGCACAGCTGCTGGCCTTCCATCGAAGGTGACCTGAACGTTATTGCCTGCCAGGTTCTCGCCTTTGATGGTGTAAATCGAGTTGCGAGCGACCGGGGCTGCTTCAAACGTTGCGCCATTGAGGACCTCTCGAATTCTGGGAGCAGTCGAAACAGGCGGGGGTCCCTGGGGCCGGGGCAATACCTCGAGCGTGACCGGATAGCGCGCGACCCCGGCTGCCCCTGCGTTGATAATGACGGTAGCCCGGTAGATACCCGGAGCCATTTGCGGTGCCGCGATTACCACCATGCGGACCGGACGGGCGCGGAGACTGGATTCCGGATCCAGCCGAATCCAGCCAGCGCCGTTGGCATACTCGACGCTGGTGACAAAAGGCAGCAAGTCTCCGCCACCTTCATTGGTAATCAGGAACTGCTCATTGGCCACTCCGCCTTGCAGCAACCGGAAAGTCGTATTGGTGGGAGGCGCCCCTAGTTTGGCTACGTACAGATTGCAGTCGGCAAGGAACCCGCAGTCACTCAGAGGAGGCAACACTGCAAAACGAGGGTAGTTTCCGAAGCCGCCCACCGACGCACTGCTCTGCGGTCCGAAGGAAGCTAGGGCCTGCAAGGTTCCTGTACGGGAAGTGACAGATCGTGGGAGGCCCAGAAACACGGGAACCTGGACAGACTCCAGACGCTGAGGATCCGAGTCGATGATCTCGTAGACAGCAATGCCGTTTCCGTTCGTGAGCGGAACTTCGGTGATGCCTCCGAAGTCCAGGTTGGACGGAAATCCCCCTGCACCTCTGTCATCGGTACTTTGGATGCGCACTAAGGCCAGAGTACGGCTGCCCTGGGTATAGTTCCCCGGAGAGACAGTCCCGCCAAAATCTCCGGCTGCCGTTGGCGTGGTGGCAGACGAACCCGCTACAGCGGCTGGAACAAACAGTCTGGCGTCGCCAGGATAACCGGAAAAGCGCAGAACCAGGCGGGTGCCGTTCTCGTCACCAGGCCGGCGGGGCTCAAATGAGGCCGCAAAGCCTTCGGTAAAACGGGTGGAGGCGTAAAATGTCCCAGTGCTCAAGAGGCCTGAGAAATTCAGCGTCTCCGGTAGGGGCGACCCCGGCTGGCTGGGTACGAGAATCTGTCGGCTGGTGTAGAGTAAGCCCCGGGTCGGCTGCCCAATCTGGATCAAAGCGCGATTGAAGCTCAGGAGGCCTGCGGGCGAGAACGCCAGTTCTCCCACAATCGGAGTTCCTGGCAGATTCGCAGGTCCTCCGGGAACTGGCAGTTGCACCGTCCCGCCATAGCTGGCGTCGCCGCGGATCCCTGAAATGCGAAGTTCCAGGATGCCGTTGGCGGGAAATGTAAGCTGCAACCCGTTGATGGCGATCTGCGCCGGACCATTCGTCCGGGCCTCCACATTTACAAGATTGCCGTTCGCAGTTACTGCGATGTCCAGAACGCCAGTGGCCGAACTGCGGTTCGTAACGGCTGTGTTCAGGAAGATCGAGAGATTTCCTGTCACTTGTTGGTTCGGATTCGCCGTACAGTTGAAAACGATGTCGCCAAGGCGTTCGGTAACGCCTTCGGCTCGGACGGCTGGGTTAACGGCAGTTATCTGACAAGAAGGACTGTTGGACTGAGCCTGCAGCGAGGTTGCCGCTGCGAGCATAAGAAACAAGGTAGATTTTGTGTAAGACAAGGCAAGACCTCTGACACGTCACGTACTTGTTGTACGTAGATAATCGTATGCTACACCACACACTTGAAGACGCCCGCACCGGCGGTGACCAATCAAGCATCCACTACTATGGAGTTACCCCCGAGAGAAATGCTGGTTGCTTCTACTATTGTCGACGAAATTCTTGACCTGAAACAGGAGCGGCGCGCTGTTATTCTTGCCCATCACTATCAGGAATCGGAGATTCAGGAACTCGCAGACTTTATCGGCGACAGCCTGGAACTGTCCCGGAAGGCGCGGGATACCGACAGTGATGTCATCGCGTTTTGCGGTGTGTGGTTCATGGCAGAAACCGCCAAGGTCCTGAACCCGGACAAGATCGTAGTTGTACCGGACCGCGATGCCGGATGCAGTCTGGTCGAC
>JACMLA010000031.1 GCA_014379815.1 Bryobacteraceae bacterium
CAGACCGTCTCCCTGGCAAGCTTCGCACCGACCACCTTTCACGTTGAAACTAAAGCGCCCGGGCTTGTACCCTCGCTCCCGGGATTCCGGAAGTACCGCGTACAGATCGCGAATGGGTTGAAATAGGCCTGTATAGGTAGCAGGATTGGAGCGAGGCGTGCGACCAATTGGAGCCTGGTCGATTTCCACGATCTTGTCAAGATGCTCAAGTCCGGTGATACGGTCGTGTGCCCCGGGCTTTGTCCGTGAGTCATAGACATGCTTCGCGACCGCCCGGTAGAGGATATCGTTGATCAGTGTCGACTTGCCGCTTCCAGAGACCCCAGTAATTACCGTCAACGTCCCAAGCGGAAACTCCACGCTCACGTTCTTCAGGTTGTGTTCCCGAGCGCCCTCTATTCGAAGCTTCTTGCCATTCCCAATGCGCCGGGTAGCCGGAGCTTCAATTCGCAGCCTGCCGGATAGGTACTGGCCCGTCAGGGACCGGCTGCTTTGGCGAATATCGGCAGGTGTTCCGGACGCTACCAGCTCGCCTCCAAGCCGGCCGGCGCCAGGACCCAGATCGATAACATAATCCGCACGCTCGATGGTGTCAGCATCGTGCTCCACAACAAGAACCGTGTTCCCAAGGTCCCTGAGCTGTGTCAGCGTCTCGAGCAGGCGGTCGTTGTCGCGGGGATGGAGACCAATTGACGGTTCATCCAGCACGTACAAGACTCCGCGCAGCTTCGACCCGATTTGCGTGGCCAGACGGATGCGCTGCGCCTCACCGCCAGACAGCGTGGCAGAACCGCGGTCCAGACTGAGATACTCCAGACCTACTGCCACCAGATACTCCAGCCGGTGCCGGATTTCTTCCAGAACACGTGCGGCAATCTGGGACTCCCGGTCCGTTAGCTCCCATGAGCTAATCTGCGGGAGAGCACGCGCGATCGACATCCCCGTGAGGTCGCCGATGGTGACACCTTTTACTTGCACCGCAAGACTTTCCTCCTTCAGGCGCTTGCCATGACACTCAGGGCACTCGGTAGGCGACATATACTCCATCAGCCACTCGCGATAGCCTTCGCCCGTGCTTTCGAACGTTTCCGTCAGAATCCCAAGAATGCCCGGAAAACCTGACGTTCCGTTCAAGAGAGTGTTCTGGATCTTCTTAGGCAGATTCTCGTAGGCAACGCTGATGTCGATATCCTGGCGCGCGGCGTATTGACCTACCCGATCCGCCATGTAGGCCGAGGTCCCTCCTGGCCCGATCCCGCCTTCCAGCAGTGGTTTGGAGGGGTCCGCAATCACCTTGATCGGGTCGAAAGCCCACTTGCTTCCAAGTCCATTGCAGACTCCGCACGCTCCGTAGGGACTGTTGAACGAGAAGGAACGTGGCTCGAGTTGCGGTACGCTGCGACCGCAATTCGGACAAGCCAGCTTCTGCGAGTAGAGCCTCTCGCTGCCATTCACCACCGACACGATCACGAGCCCGTCGGTCATCTTCGTCGCTGTCCGGATCGCCGCGTCGACCCTGTCTTCGATGCCCGGTTTCAACACCAGCCGGTCAATCACAACTTCGATCGTGTGATTTTTGCGCTTGTCGAGCGCGATCTCTTCTTCCAGCGCACGCAGCTCGCCGTCGATACGGGCGCGAACGAAACCCGTCCGGGCCAGCTTCTCCAGTTCCTTCTTGTACTCACCTTTCCGGCCACGAGCGATGGGGGCAAGAATCATCACCTTCTGGTTCTGTGGCAGCGCCAGAACCTGCTCAATGATCTGCTCCGTGCTCTGCCGCGCGATCTCCAGACCACACGCTGGGCAATGCGGGATGCCGACAGAGGAGTACAGCAGCCGAAGGTAATCGTAGATCTCGGTCACCGTGCCGACCGTCGACCGGGGACTGCGGGTGGTCGTCTTTTGCTCGATGGAGATGGCCGGGCTCAGACCGTCGATCGAATCAACTTCCGGTCGCTCCATCTGGTCCAGAAATTGCCGCGCATAGGGCGACAGAGTTTCCACATAGCGCCGTTGACCTTCGGCGTAAATCGTGTCGAATGCCAATGACGATTTCCCGGAGCCGCTCAATCCCGTGATGACGGTGAACGTGTTCCGTGGAATCTCAACGTTGATGTTTTTCAGATTGTGCTGGCGCGCGCCGTGCACACTGATGCGGGTCAGCATGGTGCGGAGTTTCGGGGTTCTGATCCATTGTCGCAGAATCACCGGCAGTGGTCTTTTGGCGTACTTTTTCATACTGCGCCTTGACCCAGTCCAGCAGCCGCTTTGCCCAGGGAAAATAGTCAGCAAGAATCATCAGGCCAGGAATCAGGAAGACCCACCCGGGCATAACGGGCAGTATAATTCCGGCGATCCCCAGCAGCACCAGAGCAAATCCACCCGCGATCCTCAGAATGGCGGTCATGCCGGCACCACCTCAGTCTCGCTATACTTTGTCCACATCCGGAGGCAATTCATGAGTCTTCTTAAGAGCATCGGCGCCCTTGCGCTGACGACCGTTTTCCTGTTTGCCCAGACGGCTCTGCCTACCGGCACCCGGCGCATCGTGTCCGTCGAGGGAGTCACAGAATACCGGCTCGACAATGGTTTGACCGTCCTGTTGTTCCCAGATCCATCCAAACAAACGATCACTGTCAATATGACGTATCTGGTGGGATCACGACACGAAGGGTACGGTGAAACTGGAATGGCCCATCTGCTGGAACACATGCTCTTCCGCGGCACTCCGACCCACCCTAAGCTCACCGACGAGTTCCGGAAATACGGCGCGCAGGTAAACGGCACGACTTCGGTAGACAGGACAAACTACTACGAAACGTTCCCCGCCAGCGAGGAAAACCTGCGATGGGCTCTCAACCTGGAAGCCGACCGGATGGTCAACTCGTACATCGCAAAGAAGGATCTGGACCAGGAAATGACCGTTGTCCGGAACGAGTTTGAGTCGGGAGAGAACAACCCGTTTCGCGTACTGACCCAGCGTACGATGGCCGCTGCGTTCCTCTGGCACAACTACGGCAAGTCCACAATCGGATCGAAGGCGGATCTTGAGAACGTACCTGTCGAGCGGCTCAAGGCCTTTTACACGAAGTATTATCAACCCGATAACGCCGTTCTCGTGATCGCAGGCGGTATCGACGAGCCGAAGACGATCGGCTCTGTCGCAGAGATCTTCAGCAAGTTAGCCCGCCCTGCGCGAAAACTCGAAAGTACCTACACTCTGGATCCGGATCAGGACGGTGAGCGAACGATCACCATCCGCAGGGTCGGAGACATTCAGGCAATTACGACTCTCTATCGCGTGCCAGACGGTTCGCATCCCGATACGCCCGCGCTGGATTTGCTGACGACCATCATGCTGGACGCACCTTCCGGGCGACTCCACAAGGCACTCGTGGAAACCGGCATGGCCGCCAACGTCAGTGGAGGACTCTGGCAACTTCGCGAACCGGGAGTGATCCTGCTTGGCGCAACGGTTCGCAAAGATCGTGACATCAAGCCGGTGCGGGAAACCATTCTTCGGCTCACGCATGACCTTGTAAATGAGCCTCCTACGAAGGAGGAAGTCGAGAGGGCGAAGAATGCGGAACTGACACAGATCGAGCGTAGGCTGGGCGACAGTACCCAGCTCGGTTTGTATCTGAGCGAGTCGATCGCACGAGGCGACTGGCGGCTCGTCTTCCGGTACCGTGAGGACATCAAGAAAGTCACCGCGGAGGATGTGCTTCGCGTTGCCCGGAACTATATCAAGGAAGATAACCGGACAATCGGGACCTTTCTGCCGGTGGACAAACCGGATCGGGCTCTGATTGCGCCTCCTACCGATGTGGCGGCTGCGCTGAAGGATCTCAAGCTGGACGCAGAGATCAGCGCGGGCGAGGTATTTCCTCCGACTCCTGAAAACATCGAAAAGCGCCTTCTTCGCTCTTCTTTGCCCAATGGAATGCGGCTTCAGCTGTTGTCGAAGAAGACGCGCGGCAACAAGGTAAACGCACTCGTGACGCTGCGATTTGGGAACACCGATGAAACCAAAGGCAAGCGCACGGCCGGATTGCTGGCGGCGAGAATGCTCAATCGCGGCACCGCAAAGCACACTAGGCAGCAGCTGCACGATGAACTGGACCGGCTGCGAACACAACTGTTTGTCGACGGCAGTGCTCGCAGTGCGACAGTCTCCATCGAGACCACTCGGAACAATCTTCCCGATTCGTTGAAGCTGGCCGCGGAGATCCTGCGGGAGCCCAGCTTTCCGACAACCGAGTTTGAGCCGGTAAAGCAAGAGCTTCTCGCCTCGGTGGAACAGCGGCGCAGTCAGCCCGCGGCCCTCGCCGACATTACTTTGAAGAGGCATGTCTACCCTTTGCCGGAGGGCGATACGCGGCGCTTCCTGTTGCCCGATGAAGAGATTGCGGAAATTCGCAAAACCACACTGGAAGACGTGAAAGGAGTCTACGCCCAGTTCTTTGGAGGATCCAATGGCACGGTGACTGTTGTCGGCGACCACGATGCCGCGGAGATCCAGAGACTGACGGCGAAATTGTTCGGGGACTGGAAAAGTCCAACTCGCTACGAAAGGCCCGTCCTTAGTTACGCGCCCGTCAAAGTGCTCGAGCAATCGATACTGACGCCCGATAAGGCGAACGCAAACTTTACCGCAGCTCTGCCAGTTCCGATAGGTGACGATCATCCGGATTATCCGGCGCTCACACTCGCCAACTACATCTTTGGCAGTGGATTCTCAGGACGGCTCTTTCGTAGAATTCGGGCCCAGGAAGGCCTGAGCTATGGCGTAGGCTCGATACTCTCCGGAAGTCTGAAGGACGACTGCAGCTTGTTCGAGGTGTTTGCCATCTCGGCCCCCCAGAACACCGCTAAGGTCGACGCGGCGTTCCGGGAAGAACTGGAGAAAGCCCGCAAAGAAGGCTTCACGGAAGCGGAGCTGGCGGAATCGCGAAAGGGCTACGTGCAGAGCAGAACGGTACAGCGCTCACAGGACGCCGCGGTTGCACGAACGTTGTCGTCAATGGACGCGGTCGACCGCACCATGGCGTGGCAAGCCGCGTTCGAAAGTAAAGTGAGTGCCCTGACCCTGGATCAGGTGAATGCGGCATTCCGGAAATACATCGACCCTGCCAGCTTGTCTTACGTAAAGGCAGGCGATTTCCCAAAGGCCTCCGCTACTCCTCAGGCTTCAAACCGATAACAGAGATTCCCGCTACGTCGGCAAGGCTGAGCATCTCGGCCTTGTCCAGCAGCAGAGTGCGCCCCGCATCCACCGCCAGAGCCGTCGTCCCGGTCTGCTGCATGGCACGGATCGTGTCTGGGCCTACCACTGGAACGTCGAACTGCAAATGCTTGCGTCTGCGAGAGCTCTTCACCAGCCGCAAAGCCTTCCCGTTTACCAGGGAAGCCGCGCGCTGCAGCATTGCATCGGTCCCCTCCATAGCTTCCAGAGCCACGCACGCGCGCTCGGCTACCGCAACACTTTGTCCCACGTCGAAGCCCGCCAGAGCCGTTGCAACACGCCGTCCGTATCCGATATCGCGCTCCTCCTCGTGGTCCGGCTTGCGTCGCGTCATCACCCGCTCCTCCGCCAGCAGAGGCTTCAGAAGTCTGGTCGAGTCTCCCAATGAGATGCCCTCGTCTGCGAGAACTTTCGCCACTCCGCCGATGAGCGCGTCCGTGTTCTTTTCCCGCAGCGATAACAGCAGCTTCGCGAGCCGCCAGTCGGGCCGGATCGCCGAGAAGATCTTCGTGTGTTTCACCTGGCCGCAAAACAGAACTTCAGTTATCTGTTCACGCTTCAGGATCTCGATCAACTTGCTCAGTTCGCCGAGCGAGATCCAGTAAGTCCGGGGTGCATGCGACTCAATTTCAGGCGCTGCCTCCTCCTGAATCCCAACAGCCACCACATCATGCCCGAGCTTTGCGGCGGTCTCCAGAGCCAGAATCGGGAAACGTCCATTCCCGCAGATCATGCCGTACTTCACTTCACGAATCCACGCTGCGACTGCGAGAGAAACGTGAGAACCTCTTCGACTTCGGCGTGATCGGAGCCAATCTCCTCGCGAATTTTCTCGAGCGCCTGAGTGGTGTTGAGGCCGGCACGCGTCAGGATGCGAAACATCGTCTGCAGCGTCTCGATCGCGTCATCGGGGAAGCCCCTCCGTTCCAGCCCAATCCGGTTGGCACCGAAGATTCGCATCTCACGCGGACTCACCGTTGTCGAGTACGGCAGCACGTCCTGAGTGACTACGCTGTAGCCCCCGATCATAGAGTGTCGCCCGACGCGACAGAACTGATGGACTCCGCTCCACGCGCCTACGATCGCCCAGTCGCCAATGGTGACGTGTCCTCCGAGAGTGGCTCCGTGCGAGAGAATTGCGTGATCACCGACGTGGCAATCGTGTGCGACATGCACATAGGCCTGCAGCAAAACGTCGTCGCCAATCCGGGTCAGCATGCCGCCGCCCTGCGTTCCGCGATGCACCGTAACAAACTCGCGAATGATATTGCGGCTTCCAATAAGAACCCGCGAGTTCTCGCCCTTGTACTTCAGATCCTGCGGAGCCGCGCCAATGGAACTGTAA
>JACMLA010000263.1 GCA_014379815.1 Bryobacteraceae bacterium
GCCAAGCTTCTTCGCGCCGCTCTGATCGAAGCAAACCGGGAGGGAATACCGATTCCGTACGGCGGCTGGTATCCCGGCACCGGAAACATCGGTTGGGGGAGTTCGCTCACCAGGGAGCGAGTCGGCCTGGATTGTGATCGCGCAGGTCTGGTCGACCTGGCTCGCCAGCCGGATGGCTCACTCAAGCGGGTGCTGTGCCGCAGTCTGGTGCAAGAAATACTCGGGCTCCGCGAAATGGCGACGCTCGGAAGCAATTCGATCGATCTACCGCGCCAGCAAGAAATGTGGAACACTCCCGCCACGCTGCCCGCGGAGCCGCAGCCTGACGCTCAAGCGAATCGCTCGCCGTCTCTGTAAACCGGACCGGCTGCCTGCTCGATGTTCCGCTTCCAGTCCTCCAACTGGGGCCCTTTGAACTTGTCCGCCCGCGCCCGGATCTGCTGCATCTCGTCACCTGACAACGGCCGGAACTGCTGTGCGATCCGGGCTGTCCACCCATATCGCGTTGTCTTGCGACTCGAAGGCCCGAATAATGCGACCGTGGCAGACCATCGCGACCGCACCTCTGGATTCAGGACAGCCCACCGGGGGCTACGAACCCGCTTAGTGAACCCGTAGAAACTGTCTGTCTCGTTTTGAGCTGCGGCGGAACGAACTGCGGCTCGTGGTTACACAAGGATTGGGAGAGCGGTGGGGGATCGCCGTCATCAGCAGTGTATCCGAAAATTAGCAACCAAACCATCCATGAAACGAACAGGAGATTCCAGGACTCCGGCCGGCACGCAGATATCATATCTGAATAGGCGAAACACTGATGTCACGAAGGAAGCGAACGGATGGAGTCGCCAGGCTGGAGGAGATTCGGATCGATTACCGGTTGCTCTTTGCCATCCTAGGACTGCTAGCGGGCGAGGCAGCCACGGCAGTCTTGGTTGGAGGTCAGCCACTTTGGGCTCACTTTGTTATCGCCGTGGCAATTGGCTGGGCATCTGTTGGACTGCCGATCATGCTCTTGCTACCGTCATGAGTGATCTCACGGGTACCATGGCCCGTAGTCCTTATTGCTGGTGGCTGTCTCGGACCGCCGACGCTTGCGGCGATTTTCATCGCAACTGCAGCAGTTCGCGCCCTCCTGCGCCCCGACCCGATTGCATTGTCAATTGACGGCTTGTTTACCAGCACCGAACTTCTGTGGCCCATG
This sequence comes from Bryobacteraceae bacterium, assembly GCA_014379815.1. The sequence goes on from JACMLA010000263.1 coordinate 1,202, forward strand.
GCGAGCTTGATTTCGGCGGTTTCGGTCGTTATCTACTCGGCTCTAGTGCGCTGGAGGTATCAACGGATCAATACCAGATGACACAAGCTGTCTGGTGCCATGCGGAACCTTTCTCATCTTGATCCCCGCTCGTCGCCCACCACGTAACTCTCTAGCCAATGCGGCTTCTACCGTGCCCGTGACAGAATCCGTTGCACGCTGAACTTGCTTACAAATACATCAGACGTCAAGTTGGTTACCGACCAGCGCGTGCTGCCACCCTTCGGCTTCTGGTGCACCCCCCCGCACACCTTCGCCTGTAGGACTGGCGGGTCTGTCCGCGCTTACTGCCTTTGTGCTGCGTGTCTATTCCATTGATGCCGACTTCCCTGAATCGTCCGCTTCCATCGCGAGATGGTCGGCGGTGTCGTCGGAGGCTCTGCCTGACGCGCCGTGGCGCATGCCATCGGCCAGAGCCAAAATCAAACGGGCCCGGAATGCGTCATGTTGATGGGGTCAGAAGTGGGGCCATAATGGCGGCGATGTGGATCCATTGCCAATGAAGCCGATCGGAGGGAGCCTTTCCCTCTTCTCAGTCGTGTTACTCATAACGGCCCGGAGCCGTCAAGGGCTCGCCGTTGTTGGCGCGGCGAAGCGTACCCTTGACGGCGAGGACAGTTCTGCGTTGTGATCCAAAAGCCGGAACCTCCGGAAGCTCCCAGATTGCGTGGTGTCGCTCCGTGATCAGCGCACAACAGTGCCCAACCAGATTCAAAGGTCTTGCTCTCTGCAAAGAGGAATGTTAGGAGATCTAATTTAACACAGGCTCCGGACGGTGGCTGGTATCCCGGTACCGGAAACATTAGGTTGGGGGAGTTCGCTCACACGGGAGCGAGTCGGCCTGGATTGCGATCGCGCGGGTCTGGTGGACTTGGCTCGCCAGCCGGATGGCTCACTCAAGCGAGTCCTCTGCCGTGGTCTCGTCCACGAGATACTTGGCCTGCGCGAAATGTCAACGGTCGGAAGCAATTCGATTGATCTACCGCGCCAGCAAGGGATATGGAACAACTCCCGACGCCCCACCCGCGGGACTGGACGCCACGCTCAAGCGAATCGCTCGCCGTCTCTGTAAACCGGACTGGAGGCTTGTTCGATGTTCCGCTTCCAGTCCTCTAGCTGGGGTCCTTTGAATTTGTCTGCACGCGCCCTGATCTTCTGCATCTCGTCACCTGACAACGGCCGGAACTGCTGTGCAATCCGAACGTCGTCTTCAATTTGCCCGAGTGTGGTGCAACCGAGCGCCAGGCAGTGGATCGGCAGGCTCAGCACATAGGTGAGGCAATCCTTGAGATTGATGGCATGCAGCAACTTCGAGTTGGCGGTGCTTTTCATGCCTTGAATGCCCATGCCCCTTGCGACCGCAATCGGCATCACATCCTTCTCAAAGCTCAAGTATCCCGGGTCGGCTGGATTCGTGGGCATCAAAATGGTGTCGTACTTGTCATACCTCTTCAGCATCTCGAGGTGAACTTTTGGATCGCGATGGCCTGTGAAGCCGATGAATCGGACCTTTCCGGCTTTCTTAGCGGCCTCGAACGCCTCCAGTGATCCGCCCGGTGCGAAGATCTGTTCAACCTCCTTCATCTCACCAACTTGGTGAATCTGCCAGAGATCGATGTAATCTGTCTTGAGCGCCTTCATCGATGCTTCCAGATCCGCCTCAGCGCACTTCCGGTCGTACTTGGCGCACTTAGTGGTGAGGAAGATCGATTTGCGATGAGGCTTTAGGACCTCGCCGTACACTTCTTCCGATTTGCCGTCCCAA
>JACMLA010000264.1 GCA_014379815.1 Bryobacteraceae bacterium
ACCTTGATGAAGAAAGACAAGACGCATGGTTACCGGAACTCAAGCGCATTTTGAAGCCGGGTGGTGTCTTCGTCATGACTGTCCATGGACGGCGTGTCGCCTCAGCTCTCGGTCCGAACGGCCTCCAGTTTCTCCAGCAGGATGGATTGGTCCACAGAACGACAACCAAACTGAACGGGATCATGCCCGAGTGGTACAACACCTCCTGGCACTCACAGGATTACATCACGCAACGCCTGGAAGGCCTGTTTAATGACGTGCGGTATGTGGCCATACTTGACGGAATGCAGGACTTTGTCATCGCACGATGAGCCAGCAAACATAACAGCCTCACTTAGCCTCAGCAAAGCAGTAAAGCGCCGACCGCGTGCGCACGTAAAGCTTCCCGTCGAGTGGCGCGGGTGTCGCGAAACACTCATCATCCATATCGTTGCGAGCCAGTGCCTCCCAATCGCCTCCAGCCTTAATCACCGTAATGTGACCCTCCTGACTGGTAGCAAATATGCGACCCGGAGCAGCTACCGGAGAGGCGTAATAGTAATCCAGAGCTCCGGGAAGACGGCCCTGCTTCAGGACTTTACCCGTCGCCGCATCCAGCGACGTCAGAATGCCGCCCTCTTTCATCAAATATAAGACTCCGTCGTAATACAAAGGCGACGGCACGTTGGGCAACGACTTGTAGTGACGCCAGAGGATGCTCTTGTCCGTCATGTCGCCTTCACCGCCGAGCTTGATTGCCATCACGGAATTCACCGACAATCGCTTTCCCCGATAGAACTCCCAGTCGCGAGAACTCATCCCGCCGTCTTTGTCCAGATCGGCTTCATCGAAATCTTTCTGCTGCCGGGGATCGGTCAGCTCGGATTTCTGGATCTTGCCGTCGCTGTTCTTGTCCACCTCTTTCAGAATCTCTGCAAAAGGCGGAAGGTTTTCCTGGTTACCCTCATCCGCACCGCCCGCCCAGCCAAGCACGAACGCCGTGTCTCCCTGAATCACCGGAGTCGGTTTCAGCTGCCACGTCAAGCCGCGGATGTACCAGATCTCCCGCCCGGTGCGGATGTCGTAAGCAACCAGGCGGTTGGTTCCGGCAACGATAGCCTGCTGTTTCCAGAGCACCGGAGTCGCAAAGCCCCGCGTGAATTCCGGTCGCTCCTTTCGCCAGATTGTCTTGCCAGTCTTCGCGTCGATGCCAAGGATGAAAGAGCCCGTTTCGGAATCGCAGTTTTGTACAATCACGCCATCAAAATAGAGCGGCGAAGCTCCCATGCCGAATGGGTTGTTGAACGGGCCAAGCGGAAGGCGCCACCGTTCTTCGCCATCGGCACCATAGGAGACAAGACCGTAGTCGGTGAAAAACGCGAACACGTTGCCTTTGCCATCGGTAGCCACCGAAGGGGAAGCGGGGCTGTTGGATTTATGCAGCTCCTGCGTGCGCGGACGCGGCACTTCCCGGCGCCAAAGGACCCGGCCGGTCGCGCGATCCAGGTTCAAAACATACAATTTTTCAGCATCGAACCCGGTCAGCCAGATCCGGTCACCGACAATCACAGGCGAGGAGTGACCGGCGGGAAGAGGAGTCTTCCAGACTACGTTTTTAGCCGGGCCAAACTCCGTAGGAAGATTGCCGGACTGCGAGATACCAGTCGAATTGAGGCCCCGAAAGGCAGGCCAGTCCGCAGCGCTGGCTGTCATCACGAGGGAATGAGTAAGGACAAAAAAGAAAGCGCGCATCGTCCGAAGTATAGACGCCCGCAACAATTCGGCTCAGGTCACCCGCGGCTGACGCGTCGAAACACATTCCCCGCAGGAGCATAAATCCCGCAAGTGATCCCACGAGTAAATGCCGCTCGAGTGACCGACATACAAGTAAATTCGGATCGCATAGCTGCCCACCGGTTCCACATTCAGCATCTTCGGACCCGGCTTATACATCTGGAAGGCCGTCGCAGGCG
>JACMLA010000265.1 GCA_014379815.1 Bryobacteraceae bacterium
CCTAAGACCATCGCAATTGATCTAACCGGCCGTGTCGCCGCTGAGAAAGATCTCGTCCCAGTAGACGCATAGATTGGTCACGATGCGAATTTCTCTCGAGGCCGACAGCCACTTGCCGGTTAGATCAATTGCGATGGTCTTAGGCTTACCTGCCGGCATACCCATGTCCTCAAGAACTGTGACCCATTTGCCGGAGCCATCCTTCATCTGAAGATAGGGAGCCAGCAGTCCGCCTTTCCCTTCCTGCGAAGCAGCAAGGAACGTACTCCCGTCGGCCCAGTCGACCCAGCCGTGGAGCACCAGTAGCGAAGCTGCGCCAGTGTCAGGGAAATCGAGATCGAGGTGATGCTTTTCGGCGACACCGGAGAGATCCCGCCAGAAACCCGTTGGATACGTTCGATCCTTGCGAAGGACCTGCGCGAGCACATCGCGGCCTTTGTCGTCGCGAGCGCTTCGCGGAGAGACCCTCTGCTTTACCTGGTACAGACGGAACTCCGGGAAAGGCGGTGCTTTGAACTTTTCGTCCGTGAAGACTTCCGTGTCGGCAGGATGGTCTATTGCCAGAAGCGAGATTTGATCGAGGTACGCGGCTTCGCTCAGTTCTTCGGTTACGCGGACTTCGTAAGCTCCATCGCGCGGAACCAAAGCGTCGCCTGGTATCTGAATGTACTCGTCATGATCGACGGGGAAAACGGTACCGTCCCCGGAACTCGCTCCCAGAGGCGCAACTCCCAGCACGTCTGTGATGTACCGGAATCCCTCGCCGTCCCACGTCCAGATAATCGGGCAGGATCCGGATAGCCTTTGCGCTTCTTCATAGCGATAGGACTTGCCTGGCAGCTGGCGAATCTCGTTCTGGATCAACCCGTTGGGCCACGTGATGCGCACTGTATCTGCCGGTGCCTCGTTGCCGAGGCCAAAAGCCAGTGGAATCCCCGTGTAGACGCGCTTCTGATACCGCGAGCCCGCTTTGACCTCTACTTCCGCGAAAGGTGCTGTCTTGAGATTGCGGACTCCCGCGAGCCGTACCTTGATAAAACGGCGAGCCCTTATGCCAGGAGTTCTGTTGATAAGCAGATGAGCGCTGTCTTCGCTACGGCAAAGCAGATCGTTGGCGCCATCGCCATTCACGTCGGCGACATCGGTGGCAAGGCAGCCCGGGTTTTGCAGATTCTCCGGGCTGGCTATCTCAGATAGTCCGCGATTGTCAGTGTCCGCTAGAAGCGACGTAGCCGAAGCCCCAAAACGAAACGGCTGAAGGAAGGCACCGGCTCGGTTGGGTAGTTTCCACGCGGAGCCTTCGCTGACGAAAACAAGGTCGAAGTGGCCGTCGTTGTCCGCGTCCGCTGATCGAAGCGCGCTGGCACGCGCTGGCAGGGCAATCCCTTCCACTTCATATTTTCCTTGCAGCTTGTCACGGTAGAGCACGCCGTCGCGCTCCAGGTAAGAAACGGCCAGATCGAATCCTTTTGTATCGGGCATTGCACGGGTGACTACACCCGCAACGGCTGGAGCCTGCAGAAATGGGAAGTCGGGGGTGCGGTCCTGAAACCCTGCCGTGCCTGCATTGCGGAACAACATGGATTTCTCGCCGAGCAGGAACAGGTCGAGATCGTAGTCGTGGTCATAATCCATCCAGACGGCGGCTGCAAACGCCAGCGCGGGCAGCGAAGCGCTTGCGCGGGTGAACTTGCCTCCTTTGGCATTGGTTAGCAAAACGGGTCCGGATTCGGTGAGCACGCAAAGGTCGGGCAGACCATCGTTTGTGAAATCGGCAGCAGAGACTGAGGTAATGTTCCGGAGTCCGGCACCGATCGGCCCGACACCTTCCAGAGCGAGCCGGTCGGCGGTCCATGTCAGAGCCCGGATGATACCGTCTCCCAGAGGGTCGAGGAACATAGCGCCCAAGGCTTTCCCGGGAAGCCGGCGAACCTCCCAAACCGGTTTCAGACGAGCCATCTCCGCCGGGCGATCCTGCATCACGTCGAGGATCTCCGCCCACGCATTCCACTCGACATCCTCCGGGATCGCGGCGCCTTCCTGTTGCTTCTTCAGTGCCTGAAATGTTGCCAGCTCGCGCTTGGCGTCTTCCGGGCGCGACGATGTCCGGTACGCGTTGTAGAGCTGAAAATGCGCCGCTGCCAGAGCCGGGTCCAGCGTGGAAGCGCGTTGAAATTCGCGCATCGCGTCTTCCGGGCGGCCTGCCAGCTTATACAATGCGCCCAAATTGTAATGCGAAATGGGTTCGTTCGGAATTAGTGTTACGAACTGCTCCATCTGCGCAAGTGCCTTTTCCGTCTCGCCTGCTTTCTTGTACGCGATGGCCAGATTGAACCAGGTATACGGCAGCTTTGGATCCAGCTTCTGCACCCGCAGCAGCTCTTCGAGAGCCTGGTCCGTCGAGCCGGCCTGGAGTAGCGCTAAAGCAAAATTCAGGCGTTCCCGGGTCGAATCCGGAGCCAGCGCGAGGGCCTTTCGAAACTCCTCAACGGCTTCCTTCTGTGTCGTAGGGTTTTCGTAGAATGCCTTCCCGAGGTTCCGATGCCGGTCCAGAGCTATTGCTTTTGGGTCGGAAGGTAAAGGCTGCAGGAACAGCAGTGCGGGAAGTAAAACGAGGAAGGCCGGGAGCCACTGTGCCATCGGTCACAAGTGTATCCCGGCCCTAAGGAGACTATTTATCGCTTGTGACGACGGCTGCTTCCGGAGCTGCGGCTTCTTCGGGATTTGCGTAGTAATACGAGTGATAGTAAGTGTACTTGCTATAAAGTTCGCCGCGGCGCGCACCATTTACGACGATGCCGAGGACGTTGTCTTCGCACAGGGATTGCATGGCGCGGGTTACGGCCTCGACCGTTGTGGTTCCGATGCGGACGACCAGGATGACGCCGGTACTCATCGTCGACAGCAGGTTCGCATCGGCAGCGAACAGCAGCGGAGGGCTGTCGAGGATAACCCAATTAAAGGCACGTGGCAGCTGCTCAAGAGTGACACGCATTTCGCGCAAGTTCAGCAGTTCGAGAGGATTGACGACCGCTTCCCCCGCTGGCAGGACGTACAGGTCCGAGTCTGCGATCCGGACGAGACAGTCTTCCAGACGAGCCTTACCCTGCAGATAGTCGGTCATTCCCGGACTGCGGGGTATTCCGAACAGGCTATGAACGATAGGGCGGCGGAAATCGCAATCGACCAGTAAGGTGTTGTTCCCTTCAATCTGAGATTCCGCAATTGCCAGATTGACGGCTGCGAAAGACTTGCCTTCTGCGGGAGAGGCAGATGTGACCACAACCGTATGAATCGGCTGCAAACTCTGCATGTGATTCAGGCGCGTACGAAGACTGCGGAACTCCTCCGCGGGTGCGTCCCGAGGACTTGCAATGTCGATGAGGTGGGAGTCGGCTGAGGGCGTGAAAGGCACTTGCCGTGCGCGGCGGAGTAAGTCAGTGCTGATGCCTGTGGACACCCCAAGTGCCGTTGGAACGCCGTTCTCCGCAACGATAGAGGAGTCTCTGAATTGAGGGTTGGCTAAGGACACAGACCCTGTGTTCGCAAGGGGTCCGCTGCCGCTGTCTTCCAGTTCTTCGGCTGGTTCCCCGGGGGCGATTACACCCTGCGCGGATAACTGCTCGGCGCGACGAAGGGCATCGTGAACTCTACTCATAAAAATGTAACCTAGACCTTGGTTGCGTAATAGTAAAAGACCGAACCGGTCATGATGAGAATCCCCACCAGGCAAGCGGTGGACCATGCGAGCCATGCCAGGCGGCGACGCCGGCGAACCACCAGATCGTTCTCCAGCAGCGGAATGCTGCCGAGTACGTTCAACTGGGTATAAGCCCGAACGTCCTTAAGATTCTTAAGCGTGTTGTCGCGGGCTTCCCGAGCACCCGCCAGCGCAATGCCCAATGCCAGGCCAGCACCGAAGCCTGCCGCCATGATCATGGGGCGCTTGGGCTGAGTCGGCGTCTGGGGTAGCGACGCAGGGTCCAGTAACTCGAGAGTTTCGCCCTGCTGCCGACGCTCCAGTTCTTCCGACACCGCGGACTGGGATCGCTTGCGGTTGTAATCTTCGTACTTGGCTTTCACCAGCCCCTGCTCGCGAAGGAGTTCGACGTATTGCTGTTCACTCGCGGGACTGGCGGAGATACGTTCCTGCATACCCCGGATCTTGGCATTGACGTTTTCCAATTCCTTCGAATACCCGGCCAGTTCCATGTCTTTGGCTTTACGCAACGTTTCAATACGCTCAATACTCGCGTCGAGAACGCGCTGTTCCCGTTCCACAACCGGGTCAGACTGTTTGGTTCCCGATTCCGCCGCGGCCACTTCATTTGCCTGTTGGTTCTGCTCTCTCGCCAGAAGCTTGTCCCGGACTTTACGCGCAACACCCAGCTGGGTGACTGTGTTTCTCACCTCCGGCCATGTGTCCTTGTAGCGCTCCTGCAGATTGGCAAGCCGGATTTCGAGATGCAGGATCTCACGATCCTGGGCATCTATGGCTGCGTTACGGCGCCGCTGCACCATGCTTTCCGGTGCCGGGATCAGAGACGCCCTTTGACTCTTCAAGCTGCGCAGATCCGATTCGAGAATCAGTTTATCTTGCGAGATACGCGCCAGAGCTCCATTGATGTTGCCGACGCGCTGCTCCAGGTTGTTCAGCTGCATCTGATTCTGGCCGGCTTGTTCGGGAAGTCGTCCCTGATAGCTCTGCCGGTAAGTCGACAGCTTGCTGTCCACTTCATCGAGTTCTTTCTTGGCACTCTCGAGCTGGTCCTTCAGAAACTGCGTAGTCAGCACGGACTGGGTGGTCCGTTCGCGGGTGTTCTCCGACATGAACCGGCTGACGAGGTCGGCCGTCACTTTCTGTGCAAGAACCCTGTTTTCGTACTTGAAGGAAATCTGAAAGGCACCGATCCCACGTCCGTCTCCGCCGACAGACATGACGTTTCCGAGGCGAACGCTGCGCCGCATCTGCTCCACCACGTCCAGCATGGGTTTCCGCTGCCGGTCACGGGGATACAGGTTGTACACGTTGATGAGGTTGGTCAGCTGGCTGGTCGACGAGATCGTCTGGTACATCGAGTTGATTCGGGTCGACATGTCGCTGACGACGTTGGTCTGAACCAGGTTCGAAGGCACCTGTGGCGGCACGACACGAATGGTCGCCGCCGATACATATGTGTCGGACCAGAGAAACGCCACAACAACTGCCACCACCAGGCCCGCAAAAGCCGGACCCAGTATCCACGCGGCATGCCGGCGAAGGATATCGAGATAATCTTCCAGGTCGAGTGATCTTCTCGACGGACCGTTGACAGAATCAGATGCCTGCATATTTACTCCACTAGGGAACGTTGATGAAGTCCCCGTTCTCGACCAGAATATTCTGGTCTAAATTTTTGCCTTTCAGCGAATCCTTGTAATTAAACTTCAGCAGCTTACCGTTGCGAAGTATCGTGATTTTCTTGGCATTGGCAAATTCCTTTAATCCGCCTACTTTGGAAAGCGCTTCCATCAAAGTGATCGGGATTACCAAGGGATAGGCACCGGGACGGTTCACCTCGCCGGTTATGTAATAGCGCCGGCTTAAAACAGATTGCACGGAGACAGTGACTTCGGGCTTATTGATCAGCTCGGCGAGTTTTTCAACGATCGACGCCTTTAACTTATCCGGTGTGAGTCCGGCTGCCTGAATATCACCAACCAGCTGCATGGTTACCTTACCGTCGGGACGGATTTGGGCGGCGAACGACAGGTCCGGCTCCCGAAAGACTCGCACCAGGATGATGTCTTCCATCCCAAGTACGTACGTGTTCGGGTCAACCGGAGCCGCAGTTGGCATTGCCTGAATACCAACCGGCGCCTTGACCTTATCTTCGGCTTCCTCTTTGGTGGGAGCGACTGTCGGAGAGACGGTTTGGGGATTGGCCGGTTCGTTCTGGGCTGGTTCGCTTTGGGTTGGTTTGCGTACAGGCTCTTGCGCCAGCGCCGCCGCGACAGTCATCATGAGGATCACGGCGCTAACGCAACGTGCAACTGAACGCATCATTTCTCCTGGAGAACAACTCGATGCCCCCGCGCGGAGACCGTCAAACCAACGATTCGTGGCTCCGTCATCAGTGGGGCTAAACTCTCTCATTGTAACTCAGCGACCTGGTACCAACGGAAACGGCGATCCAGTGGAATCAGCCTGTGAAATCAGCCTGTTACAGAGGTGTGACCGTACCATGGGACGCAATTTAGGACTTAACACTTAAGACTCAACACTTAAGGCTCAATAAAGGGAAGGTGCTAAGTGGCTTCGTATTTTCTCGCGAAAACTGAACCGGGCGTGTATTCCATCGACGATCTCAAGCAGGAAGGCAAGACGGTTTGGAATGGAGTGCGAAACGCACAGGCCCTGAGTGCGATCCGGACGATGAAACCGAGAGACCGGGTATTCATTTACCATAGCGGCGGCGTTTCGGCCATTGTTGGCGTAGCTGAGGTCGTGAGCGAGTCGCGGCCCGACCCGGACGACCAAAAACTGGTAGTGGTGGATCTGCGCTACGTTTCCCATCTTGATCCACCGACGACGCTGGCTGAGGTGAAAGCCTCGGGGCAGTTTGCCGACTGGTCGCTGGTCCGGCAGAGCCGGCTGTCGACAATGCAGGCTCCGGACAAGTTCGTCACATGGATGCGGGAGAAGCATCCAAAGGCGAAGATTTGATTACTTCTTTTTTTTGACGATGCGAAGCGTACGGGGCGCGCGGGTCACGGGGCGTGCGGCGAAAGCGTCATTGACCAGTTCCCCCTGCTCCAACTCATGCCTCTTGGTAGTCCCGGCGGCGGGGCTGGCATACTCCGGACGTCCGGCGTAGCGAACCGTTCGGCGCGAACTTTCGAGTAGTGGCAGGAAGTTCTCCAGCACGAAGCGCCACGGGCCCATGTTGCGAGGCTCTTCCTGGACCCAGTACACTTCCGCTTGCGCGGTATACGTGCTGAGGACCGCGGCGATCTGCTGCGATGGGAACGGGTACATCTGCTCCAGACGTACGATTGCGACGTTCCCGATGTTTCTGGATTCGCGAGCCGCCAGCAGATCGTAGTAGACCTTGCCGGAGCAGAACAGGACCCGGGTCACATCGCCTGCCTGCACGACGGTGTCACTGATAACGGGCTGGAACGCACCATTTGTGATGTCCGCGAAGGTGGACACGGCTTTCGGATTACGAAGCAGGCTTTTGGGTGTGAACAGGATCAGCGGCTTGCCCATCGGGCCGCCATCGTGACCGCCACGCATCTGCCGCCGGAGCACGTGGAAGTACTGCGCCGGGGTGGTGCAATTGCCACCGATCATGTTGTTTTCTGCACAAAGCTGAAGAAAGCGCTCGATACGCGCGCTGGAGTGCTCCGGACCCTGGCCTTCGTAACCATGGGGCAGCAAAAGAACAAGACCGGAGGGCTGACCCCATTTGGTTTCGGCTGAGGAAAGGAACTGGTCGATGATGATCTGCGCGCCATTGACGAAGTCGCCGAACTGGGCTTCCCACAGCACCAGAGTTTCCGGATCGCCCAGGCTGACACCGAACTCAAAGCCCATCACAGCGAACTCGCTCAGGCTGGAATCCCAGACTTCGAAGCTGGCCTGATCCGGTGACAGGTGCTGCATCGGGATGTGCTGGTTGCCGTTCTCGAAATCGTAAAGCTCAAGGTGCCGCTGGCTGAACGTTCCGCGTCCGGAGTCCTGCCCGCTAAGCCGGACGTGGGTACCTTCGGTGACGAGGCTGCCAAAGGCCAGCGCTTCTCCCATCGCCCAGTCGATAGGCGCGCCGTGCTCCACTTCCCGACGCTTGTCGATAAAGCCCTTCAGCTTGGGCTGGAGGTGGAAGCCGGCAGGAATGTTTGCCAGTCCGGCGATGATCGATTTCGCTTCCTGCGCCGTGATCGCGGTAGATTCCACAGGTGCGGAAACGGGAACTTCCCGCGTCTCCTGAAGCTCAAACGCCTCCGCATTCCGCTTCATGAGGGTGTACGCCTCAGAAAGCTGTTGTGTATAGCGCTTCCGGCGCTCGTCGAGTTCTGCCTGAGTCAGCAGTTTTTCGCGCAGAAGCCGCTGCGAATACTGCGTGACGACGCTCTCGTGGCCCTTGATTTTGGCGTACATGAGAGGCTGCGTGTAGGTCGGGTCGTCCGTTTCGTTGTGCCCGTACTTGCGGTAACAAACCACATCGATCACCACGTCGCGACTGAACTGCTGACGGAAGTCGAACGCAAGTTGCGCGACACGCAGCACGGCTTCCGGATCGTCTCCGTTAACATGCCAGACTGGCGCGACGATGGCCTTTGCGATGTCGGTAGCATAGGCTCCTGAGCGCGATTCGTCCGGATTGGTGGTGAATCCGAGCTGATTGTTGATCACCAGGTGGATCGTGCCGCCGGTTGCATAGCCCTGCAACTGAGACAGGTTCAGCGTCTCCATCACGACGCCCTGACCGGCAAACGCCGCGTCGCCGTGGATCAGTACCGGGATCACTTTCTTGCGTTGTTTGTCACCGCTGCGATCCTGCCGGACACGTGCGATGCCCTCGACCACGGGATCGACCGCTTCCAGATGGCTCGGATTGAAGGCGACCGACACGGTCACGTCCCGTCCGGATTCGGTAGCCCGAACGCCGCTTGCCCCAAGGTGGTACTTTACGTCGCCAGTGCCGAAGCGATTTGCGACCGAGTCCGGCGCTTCCTCAAATTCGGCGAAGACCTGGTGGACAGGTTTGCCTACAATATTGGCGAGGACGTTGAGGCGGCCACGGTGTGCCATGCCGATCACGATCTCGTTGACGTCGTTTGAGCCGGCGCGCTGCAGGATTTCGTCGAGCGCGACCATGGACGATTCGCCGCCCTCCACCGAGAATCGCTTCTTGCCAATGAAGCGGGTGTTGAGAAACTGCTCAAACTGGTCCGCTTCCAGCAAACGATCGAGTATGCGGAGGCGTGTTGAGGTCTCGATAGGCCACTGGTTGCGAGTGGTCTCC
>JACMLA010000266.1 GCA_014379815.1 Bryobacteraceae bacterium
CAGTCGAACTAAAGCGCAAATGGCTCCTGCACTGAACGAGCTACGCGACCGCGCTGCACAATTAGAGACGGCAGCTGCGACGGTCATGTCGGTCCGTCACATTCAAAGGGAAGAGCAGTCTGAGTTTGCCCCGGAACCAGAGGAGGATCCTCCCGCACCCGAGCCGGAGATACAAGTCGAAACGGAGTCTCGCCTTTGAAGCAGACCAGACAGAGCGATCATTTATCGAGCTCGCTTACCGATCTGATGACGTCGCTGATGGTCATTTTTATTCTCCTTCTGGTTTCGCGACTAAATAACCAGGCGGGCTGGCGCGCTGCAGCCGCGGCCGAACTGGAACGGCGTTTGCAATCTCAGATGAAGGAAACAGGTCAGCAGGCTGCCGTCGGACGAGCCAAAGACGATCCCAATACATTAATCATTGACATCCCTAATACGCTGATTACCTTCGATCCGCAGGAAGCGAAGCTAAGACCCGGCGGACATGAGTTTCTGAATGAGCACATACCAGCGTGGGCCAAAATCGTGCGCGCTGAGGATATCCGTCCGAGTATTGACAATATCGTGGTGGAAGGCCATTCCGATCAGACCCGCTGGCAAAACAGCTCGTTTGAGGAGAGCAAAGAGAGGAACCTCGCGCTAAGCCAGCATCGATCTATGGCAGTGGTCAGCGACAGTCTCAGTATTCTTCGCGAGAACCCCAAACATCGCGACTGCTTTCTCGAGAAACTTTCCGCGACCGGCCGCGGCGAAGAGGATCCGGCAGATCCGAAGCACCCTGCCAGTTTGAAAAATCGTCGGGTCGTTTTCAAAATTCGTCTGCGGCCGGAGTTGGTCGGACATGTGGCCGAGTCCCTGAGGAAGACGGTTCGTTGATTCTCAGCCGGGTGGGCGAACTGGTCATCGAAGCCGACGAACATGGATGGATCGCGCGGTTTCCGGGGGCCGCACTTCCAGCTGCTGAATGGCCGCGCAGGTGGCTAAGCAGTTCGCAGGACTGGCAACTTGTATGGCAATTGAGCAGCCTGATCGAGCCTGGAATTGCCGTACGGGAGTCGAACGCATTCCGCGTGTCGTACCGTTCTTTTCCATGGCTCTTACAACAGGGCTTCACATTGCCATTGCTATGGAGTTCCTGGAGTCCACTTTCTCTCGAGGTCACGATGAATGGCCTGCCGGGTCAACCGTCGTGTTCTTTTTCCGTCCGCTACTTCCTTGGCGATCTCCAAATAGCGGTCGATCGGCATGGCCGGTACATTCAGCGCAAGCAACATGAAGGTACATGGCTGCTTGACGAAGCAGGGTGGCAACTGCTCGAGCGGATCGGCAGGGTAGCCGGAGAGGACGCCACGTGGCCCGAGGTGGCCATTATCCGTGATCTCTGTCAGGAAGCTTGCGTAACCACGCATGGGTTCCTGGCCGATCACGAGATTATCTTTCCCGCGAGCCTGCTTGTATCTGGTGCAACCCTGCATCTTTCTGAAGTACCGTCAGATACTTTGCGACGAGTGATGCGTGGCTGGTCGGGGGAAACCATGCTTTCGTTTGCCACGCGCGAGCGATGGATACACATCTGCTTCGACGATCAGCAGATCGAAGCCCTTCGCGAATGGTATGCCAGTGGCTGTTTCCCGCGGCCGGAGAATGCAATTGTCCGATACCTGGCTGGGCGTTTGGGTTATCGTGAAACGGTTGTCGGAGGCCATCAGGTTGCTGTCCCGGTGCGATTTACCCAGACTGTCAGCGCTGCCCCGGTGCCCAATTCCTCTTTGCGGTACTACACAACAGCTCAGATTCAGACCGTGTTGGGATGCTACTACACCGCACGCGGATATGACGTTATTCTCACATCAGAGGGTTGTCGCACAGGAGCTTCCATCCTTGCCGTTCGGGATGGCCTGATTGTGGTGGTCCGAGTCGAATCTCCGTCGTGCAGCGGTCAATTGCTGCAAGACACTATCCGATGCACGGCGGCGCTGCGATCTCTGGTTGCCGGACACTACGAGCCTCGTATTATTCTGCGGGGGACATGCCCGGTTGAGTTGAAACGTCGCGCCGAAAAGCAAGGCATTCAACTCAAGGATGAGTATTATCTGGCCGACATGATCGATTCCGAACCGATGACAGAAGACGCGATTGCAACTTCTGCGGGGAAAAGATGCAGATCAACAGGGGAAACTATTGAGCGATTGCAGATGGCCCTGAAGCAGGGATGCTCATAATCAACATACCCATACTGATCCCGGCCTACCAACCCTCCGGGCATCTTGTAGAACTTGTGGAGGCTTTGAAACGCGCGGCCTTCCACAATATCGTCGTCGTTAACGACGGGAGTGGGCCAGGTTGCGAGCGGCACTTCGAAGCCATCCGGCAAATTCCGGGCGTTCACGTTGTCCGGCACTTCGTCAATCTCGGCAAGGGTGCGGCTCTGAGAACCGGGATGAATCACGCTCTGGTCGTTGCGCCCGACGCGCCAGGCGTCGTGACCGCTGACGCCGATGGACAGCATCACCCCGATGACATCCTCGAGGTCGCTAAACGTCTCTCGGAGAATCCGGAAGCCCTTGTGCTTGGCGTCCGTACCTTCGGGAAAGGTGTCCCGATGAGAAGCCGCGTTGGCAACGATGTTACCCGCGTACTACTTTGGATTTTGCTGGGGCAAAATCTGCGGGATACACAAACAGGTCTGCGAGGAATTCCCAGTGGGTTCGTTCCGCATCTGCTGCGGCTGACCAGTTCCGGATATGAGTTCGAACTGGACATGCTGCTTGCCTGCAAGTATCAGGCTCGAAAGGTAATCGAAGAGCCAATCCGGACGATTTATCTCGATGAAAATAAGTCCTCTCACTTTCACCCGCTGTTCGATTCCATGCGGATTTACTTTCTGATGTTTCGGTTTTCGCTCCTGTCTTTGTTTACCGCTGTGCTGGATAATGTCGTTTTCGCGATCTGCTTTTCTGTTACCGGCCAGTTGGCACAATCTCAGATTGTTGCCCGTGTGGGTTCCATGCTTTTCAACTATGCCGGCGCAAGAACACTGGTGTTTCATTCGAGGCAAAGCCATGCGACCGTTCTGCCGAAATACATCGCTCTGGTCTGTCTGAACGTGCTGGCAGGATACCTGATTATTCGCTTTGCCCATGAGCAACTTGGGTATCCTGTGATCCCCTCTAAGATTGCTGTCGAGTGCCTTCTGTTTCTGTTTAACTTCCTGGTTCAGAGAGACCATGTCTTCAGTAGACGACCCATCACCCAGTCCAACTGACTGGACCGTGTACTACCAGAGCGTGCCCTGGACCGCTCATCTCACGAGATCGTACACGCGCAGTGTTTTGCGACGGGCTATTCAACGCTACTGCATAGATTGTGGTTCCATTATCGAGTTTGGCGGAGCTAACAGCTGTTTTCTCGATTCGATTCTGCGTTCTGTCAAACCTCGGAATTACAGCGTCGTTGATACG
>JACMLA010000267.1 GCA_014379815.1 Bryobacteraceae bacterium
ACGAGAATCACGCCAAGCTTTATGAAGATCAGACCCGGGCTATTCAACCAGAAATCGACCGAGGGGTAAAGCGAGTACGGCAGGTTTGAGAAATACTGGGCTGAGAGGATCAGACCGAAACCCAGGATGGAGGCCCACTGCATAACTCGATGCATCTGGTCTTCGGTCACGAGGCGGAGTATGCTTCCGCAGCCTACACCAAAAGCCACAAAGGCAGCCCATGGGAAGAAGCTGAAATATCGCCCATCGGGCAGCAGATAGATGCGCACAAGCTCCGGCAGGCTATTCAGGGGCAGCAAAGAAACTAAAGGCGAGGCGACGGCAATCAGGCATCCGAATGCGATTCCCGCCCGAACACGCTGCACCGTCTGGAGCATGGCGAGGCCGGACAGAGCAACTACGGCCAAGCCCATGCAGTTCAGGATGTCTACTTTCAGGAGGTCGGTTACCGGGCTCTGCTGCCAGGCGAATAGCCAGAGCTGGAATCGGAAGGCGAAGGCCAGGAGGAAGAAGTAGCCCGCGCGCCGGAGCACGGTCTGGAAACGGCTGGCTGGCGGTTCCCCTTTCCGTGCACGGCCGTCCATGCCGAAAGCGAGCGTGACGCCCATGAGGAAAAGGAAAATGGCTGGAGCTATTCCGCCAATGAACTGCGAGATGACCCACGGACCTGTTTCGCGGAATTCGGGCCGCGCGAAGGAATCAAATACGTGGCCCTGCAGCATGATGACAGCCGCCATCCCGCGTGTCCAGTCCAAAAACGGGAGACGTCCGGCGAGTCGCCTCGGGGTGGAAGGTGAAGCCGCCGGGCTCGTCGGGGGCGCGTGCCTGGGGCTTGCGAGCTGCCTGTCGCAATTGAGTTCTGTCCCGGTCACTTTAATACTTCCCGTTTCGTGCCTTTGGGCACCTTGAGCTTTAGAGACTCTTCGGTCAGGCCTGGATTTAGCTTTGTGTTGCTGTAGGTGAACAAGTAGTAGTTGCCTGATGACTCGACGAATTGCTGCTGTACGGGATACTCTCCGGAGGGGTCCATCCAGAGGGTCAGGGACTCCAGCCTTTCCTTCAATTTCTCGTCGATGGGCGTCAGCTGTAACTTATGCGCCTTCTGGCCGACAATCGTTTCGTCGCCCCCGTAGCGCACTCCGTAGCTTGCTTTCAGGTCACGGCCGGTGGTACCGAATCCGATCAAAAGAAACTGATCTACCAGCGATCCCTGTTTTCCGACGTCGTACTCTTGCACTGTCTTGATGCGCGGGAGGTAGATTTCGGCTTTTCTGCCCCGGAACGCAAAAATCTTAGGATCCGGTTTTTCGACTTCCATGTACACCTGAAGGTCTTTACCGACTTTTCGTACGGATATTGTTCCCGACTCTGTCGTTTTTTCGTCCAGCACCTTCGTATAGGTAACGCGTGTAATCTCGGACTTCATGGAGTTGAACAGAGACGAAGCCTTGTCCATTTTCGAAAGCACATCTTCCGTAGTGGCTGCCGGTGCAGGAAGCAGACCGCAAAATGTGAGTACGACGGGTGCCGTCAGTAGTCGCTTCATAGAGTTATGGATGGCGATGCGAGGTCGGGAAGTTCCGCTACTTCCCCGTTGTGTAGGCCATGTAGCCCAGAACTTCCTGCTCGCTTCCGAGAATTGGTTCCACATGAGTTACTGTCTCTCGTTGCCCGAATCGGGAGCGGAGTTCGTGCTCCACTTTGGGGCTGCGGTCGGCCTTCGGAACAGCTTCTAGCAATTGAGGTTCCACCCAGAAGATTGCAGAGCCCTGTTCTGAGGGAAGACGAACGATGTGCGTCGGTTTCGGTTGATCGCGGAAAAGCTCCCGGGGCGTGAGAAAGACAAACGCGAGAATCAACACGACCATGACGTCGTATTGCCAGCTTGCCCGCGCGTAATCCCAGAAGATAAAACGTTTGATCGCCGACATATCCGCACTCGCCATTACGATGCCGAGTGTAGCATGCGGGTTTCTTACAACTCGTGCATTCTCAATTCTTTACAATCATTCACATTTGCTGGAACCGGAATGGATCTAGTCGTTGCCAAGGAGGTCGTTGAGAATTGCAGCAATGCGATAGGCGCCGAGAGCGGCCCGTTCCATTGCCACGGATCGTGCGCGTTTACGGTAGGCGGGGGTAACCGCGAGAGGCTGGTCCCGATTCGTACAGTCGCCTGTAAATTCGTAAACCACACTCCCGGCAAGTTCGACTCCTTCGCGAATCCAGGTACTAGGCCGGGTGTCGACTTTACGCGGGGCCGGCAAACGGTCGCTGATGCTGGCAGACAGGCGAGCCACTGCATAGTCGTTGGCGTTTACGCCCAACACGCTGTCCCACAAAGAGTGAAGGTTCCGGTCTTCGGTGACGAAGCAGGCATTACCGCCAAGGTCCTGCTGAGCCGATCCATCCGGCATTCGGCGAAAGCGGGCAATTGTATGAAGCGGCTGATGGACGTCAGAGATGATGTGCAGGATCCACGGAAGAGCGTAGACCTCTTCCGGAGTGACCGGGCCATCCTTTCGGAGCGTTTTTAGCAGACGCTTGATTTCATTCAGGGCATTGGCGGGTACAATCGGCTCACTGCGGAACTCTTCAGGAAACGGCGTATTAATGTAGTGCCAGTTCTGGTGGCGCAGCATGTCCGGAAAGCCTGGTTGCACGGACTGTCCGGCTATTGGAGCGTCGGTGAAACGCGGGTCGCCTTTTATGATGTCTGGCCAAACCGACGCCATCGTAAACGCGTTCCGCGCTAAATCCACAGGGTCTAATGGCGCGTCGGAGCTAGCGTCTCCAATTGGATTTCGCGTCAGGACGGAAGCGTAATCCGGATGTGCCCGAAGGATTGCATCGACCCTCTGCCGGGTCTGAGGCGTCAGATAGTTGTACGCCAGAAACGTAATCGCGCGGTGACCGGCAGCATTCCAGGCTAGAAGAGGATGAGCGGCAAACAGAGACAGCAGAGCGACTGCAATAGCGGATGCGTGCCGGGAACGCGTTGTCATTGTTACTCCTTAGAAGGATATCTAAGTGAGAAGGATACCTGAGGGAGAAGGATACCTGAGCGGATTTCAGGATCGCCGACGTTTCTTTGGTTTCGGCTTTGGAGCCACAGCGCAAGGCGTGAAAGGGATCCATTGGGCGGGATTGACTCCCACTCCGTTCGCCATCAGAGTCCAGTGCAGATGGGGTGCCGTGGAGCGACCTGTGGAGCCTACGTATCCAATAATGTCGGCTTTTTGAATCGTTGCGCCATCCTGTAAAGCGAACCGAGACAGGTGGGAGTAGCTGGACAGCAAGCCCTGGCCGTGGTCCACGCCTACAGTGTTTCCGCCAAGGGCGAGAGGCTTCACAAGCCTTACTGTCCCTGCCGCGGCGGCGCGTACCGGGGTTCCTGTCGCACCCCTCTGATCGATGCCGGAATGATAATTTCCTGTTGGCTTGCCATTGTGCAGCCGCTGCACTCCGTAGGGAGATACCACGCAACCGGGTACAGGTGATGACAGTGGCTCGAACCAGTTGCGGTCAGTGCTCAAGATCGCGTGAAATTGTCGCATGGCCTCGGCGTCTCCCGGCGCTGCCTTAAGTTCTTGTAACGTCTGGGTGAGCTGGACGTTTTGCTCGAGGAAATTCGCTTTACGGATGACCACTGTCTGGGTCGTGAGGACTGCCCCTTTGCTGTCGAGAATCTCGATGGGGAACTGACCTGGTCTGTGATTCGCGGCGATGGGCATGAGGCCGAGCAAAGTGTTGTCCGTTTGCGCGAACAGC
>JACMLA010000268.1 GCA_014379815.1 Bryobacteraceae bacterium
AGTTGATGAGCGTGACGGCGAACGAAATCTGTGACATCACCGGCACGAATCGCCGAAAGGTTGAAAGCCTTGCCAGAAAATCGCTCAGACAGAAACTGATCGATCACGGGCACGTAGTTGTGCGGGGTTGATGGAGACAATCGGCGTTCCTGTAACAGGTAACGACGGAATCTCTCGACAGTGCGCGGCCGAGCAGTCTCGATCGGCTGTTCCTGCCGGGGCTTAATGACCCCACTGTGGCGGAGCAACGAAAGGAATCGATCCAATGCGCGCGCTTCGCCGTGTCGGATCGCATCTTGCCGCCCGCGTGTCTTCAAGAATCGATTCACTATGTCGCTGTCCAGGCTGGAGACATCGATGCGTTTGTGGCGCAGCCATCGACCGAGATCCGCGATCACCGAAATATGACTTTTAATGGAACTCGGCGCGTAGCCCTGCTCCGCTACAAAGCCCGCATACGCATCCAGGTGTTTGCCGAGCGGCTCCTGCCGGAGCCGGTCAATCGTGCTGGGGGAAGTGAAGAGTTGGTCTATCACTCTCCCAGCTTGCCGTCCGGAGTCCAGGACTATGCCACATGAATGTCGTCCAATAGCCCGTAGAACGCGCGTGTCGCGAGGGGACGAGGCATAGTCCGGGATGTTGCATAGTGCCGGCTATGCTTCATGAAGCATAGGAGGCACACATACGCGACGGGGATGCTTCGAGCGGGCGTACGCTTCCCCTCGCTCATGAAGCTTCTCGGCCATGCTTCGTCGGAAATGACTATGCGGTACGTCGATGTCGCCTTATCAGATCTCCAGAACGAGTATCATCGTGCCCGTTCCCAGCCCCGGCATCTCGTTCCACACCCAAGGAGTCTCCTCACCGCCGTTTCTACAGGACTCGCGGGCGTGGACGCGCTTCTCAGCAGCTTCGAACTCCCTGACGGCCTTTTCGGGAATGGAGAGCGTGCGGTAAGACACTTCGAAGCGCCGCCGCAAGTGATTTTTCAGGTCTCCCGACCGAAGCTGGAGACGGACGGTCAGTCGTACTGTTTTTTGTTCTCCGGCCGCCTCGCGGCTGACGGTGAGCACCTGGCGCGCAGGTCCGGTCGGCCAAAGGCATCGAGCGTGTACAGGCCAGGCGGTACTTTCTTGAATCGGAACTGGCGCGTCAGCGGGTCGCTGTGGGTGGAGGCGGCATACGGCGAGGTTGATGACGAAAGTCGCAGGCCGGCATACCGGCGGTATCTCCGCATGTCTTGCTCACCAAGGGTTTCCACCACACCCCGTATCTCGAAGCGTTCCTTCGCTGGGCTAACCGAATCCTGAGTTGGAGCAGTCACGGTTGTTCCGAGGATAAGGAGCGCTGCTGTTAAGTGACACTGCACTGTACACCTGAGCACTTAAGAAATGCAAAGAAGATCGAAGAAGCTTCTCGATCCCATGAACAACTTACTGCAATGAAGTTACCAGCTGTATATAATACCCTGCAACGTTGGCTGCTAGTTCTCCGAGGTGAGATCCAATGAACAATCTATGTAGATCCGTTCTCGCTTTTGGTATGGCTGCTGTACTTGCCACCACTTGTGGGTTTGCACAATCTTTTACCGCGAGCGTCAGAGGTACCGTTACAGATGAGTCCAGCGCATCGATCGGTGCTGCCAAAGTCGTAATCACAGACGCAGAGCGCGGAACCAATTTCACCACCAACACTGACGAGACAGGTCGTTTTGCCGTTACGGCCCTGCCTCCCGGCAAGTATGTCCTGTCTGTAGAAGCGGCTGGTTTCAAACGCTTCTCGAGCGGTAATTTCAAATTGTCCGTGCAGGAGCAGGCCACGATCAACGCCAAGCTTTCTGTCGGCGATGTAACTACGACGGTTGAAGTTCAGGGTGCTGCGGCGATGGTCAACACAACCATTGCCAACCTGGGTCAGGTGATCGAGAACAGTTATATTCTGCAGTTGCCGAACCTGGGGCGCAACTCGATGTCTCTGGCTTATCTCACACCGGGCGTTGTCGGGTCGGGTGGCCGCAGAGGCGAGAACAGTACCAATTTCTCCGCGAATGGCTCGCGCAATTCCACTTCCGATGTGCTTGTCGATGGTGTGACGGTTACAACGGTCGAGCAGAATTCCGGTATTACCGACCTGAAGTTCTCACCGTCGGTTGACACCGTGCAGGAGTTCAAGATGCAGACGAACTTCTTCTCGGCTGAGTACGGTCAAACGGGCGGCGCTGTGGTCAACATGGTAACTCGCTCAGGCACGAACCAGTTCCATGGCACGGGATATTACTTCCTGCGCGATGCGGCGTTGAACTCGAACGACTGGTTTGCCAATCGTGCGGGCCGTCCCCTTCCGGCGTTCCACCGTGATCAGTACGGCGGTGTGATCGGCGGTCCGGTCATCAAGAACAAGACATTCTTCTTCTTTGGCTACGAGTATACGAAGCAGGAGAGCCCCACAAGCTCCAACGTCAGTCTTCCAACCGCCCTGCAGCGGGCAGGCAACTTCTCGCAGACGTTCAACGCAGCCGGGCAGTTGATGACCGTTTACAACCCGTTCGATACGTTCACCAATGCGCAGGGCAACGTCGAGCGTCGTCCGTTTGCGGGCAACATCGTTCCTCAGAACATGATGGACCCGGTAGCTCTGAAAGTTCTGTCATACCTTCCGGAGCCAAATCAGCCCGGTGCCGCATTTACAAACACAGCAAACTGGTTTGGGCAGGGTGTCAATGTCAGCGACAACCAGCAAATGACCATCAAAGGCGACCACTCGTTCGGAAGTGCCGGCCGCCTCAGCGGACGTTACAGCCGGG
>JACMLA010000269.1 GCA_014379815.1 Bryobacteraceae bacterium
GAACGAAGATATCCATCCGGCAGTTTGGCTTGCTTATGGCCGAACATTGCCAGATTCGCCAGATGAGGTCCAGCTACTGCGGCAGCGGCAATCTCGGGTGGGCAATTGGGAGTTTGCCGGCTCCGCATACAGTCCATGAAATTCTGGATGTGACTTTCCACGGGAACCGGTGCTTCCACATGGGCTATGGGCTGACTCGAAGGTTTCCATGGCTCTGTGTAGACGGTGTAGCCAAACTCATCGAGAATCATCGTGCCCTTGTCGCCCATGAATGTAATGGACCATCCGTTCTGGAAAGAATTCGCATAGTCCAGCGTCCATGTGGCCATGAAGGTAGGGAACTCGAAAATGGCGCTAAAGACGTCGGGGTGCTCAGAACCCTTCATTTTGGCGACGTAGCCCTGGGCAACCGCGCTGAGGGGTGGACCTGACTTCATGAACCACTGCACCACGTCCATCAGGTGGGTTCCCTGGTCCGTCATGTTTCCGCCCGCGTAGTCAAAAAAGTAACGCCAGTTGCGGAACCGCATCGGCTCGAGATCGCGCTTCTTAGCGTTCCCGGTGAACCTGTCCCAATCGAGCTTACCGGGTAGTGGCGAATTATTTAGTTCTTTGGACACATTCCAGTGCCACTGCGGCTTTACCAGAGTGACCTGTCCCAGTAAACCTTCGTCCATCATTTGTTTCGCTTTCATGATGGATTCCGCACTGCGACGCTGCATTCCGATCTGGACAACCTGAGAGGAACGTTTGACGCCATCGATGATCTGGAGACTCTCCTCCAGCGATTTGGAGAGCGGCTTCTCGAGGTAGACATCGCGCTTAGCTTTTAGGGCAGCGAAAAGCATGGGTGCATGGTGGTGATCGGGTGAGGCGATAACAACAGCGTCCATCGTTTCTGAGAGCAGATCGTTGTAGTCGACGAAGGTTTTTGCCTGGGGGCTTTGCTTCCGGGCCGCCTCCAGATTTGGCTCATATACATCGCAAAGTGCGACACACTCGGCGTTTAGTTTTTGAAAAACCGAGTTGATATAACGGCCACGACCGCCGGCGGCAATCAGTCCGTAGGAAATCCGGTCATTGGCCCCGCGAGCGCTCGAGGGCAAAAACATGGGAGCAGCGGTGATTGCGGCCCCTGCGAGAAAATCTCTGCGTTCCATTGGATGTCTCCTGCTGTGCTTACTTGCGGGCGACTACAACCCGCGATGGGTAGAAGCCCTGACGGACATGCTTCTGATCAAGGATCCGGAAATCGAGAGACTCGATTAAATCCGGGATTCTCTTTTCTACCTGCCGACCCCAGAACGCTGGTGCCACAGCACCGCCGAGACGGTACATGCGGTTGAAGAACTCCGTATTCTGCCCTATAAGAACCAGCGTGAACGTACCGCGTGGCCGCAGAACCCGCCAGACTTCCTGCAGCGTGACAACGATATCATCGCCGGAAAGAAGTTCCAACAGGTAGCAGCACATCACAGCATCGAAGCTGCCATCAGGGAACGGCATGTGGCGCGCGTCCACGGCGCCACAACTTGCATTTACGCCCGGGGCCTCATGACGCGTTTGCCGATTGGTACGCGCTGCCATTTTGGGAGACAAATCCAGACCGACGGTGACTCCGTCCGGGTTCGCGTGGACCAGTCGGCGAAACATTTCACCCGATCCGGTGGCCACCTCGAGGACACGCATCCCACTGCTGATGCCTGACATCTCGATTGCAGCCTGGTGTGCTTTCGAGTGAAAGAAGTAGGTCGAGAGTGGATAGACACCGGAAAGCAGGTCGTAAATGCGCCGGGTACTCCCCGCGATGGTTGCGTGTGTATCTGACTGAAGCCGAGGTACCAGGCCAGTTTTTAGCAATGAATGTCCCTTTTACGAAGCCGCGCCCGCTACCTTGTGCCGCAGCTCCGGAATTTCAATCTCCGTCTGAGTCCCATGACCGGGGCGACTGTCGATGGACATTTTGTACTCCGCCCCAAACAGGACCTTCAAACGTTCGTTCACGTTACTAATCCCGATGCCAAGCTCAAAGAGCGTATTTAAACGGCTCTCGGGAATTCCCACTCCATCATCTTCGATGAACAGATGCAACCGGCCGTGCTCCAGACGGCTTCTCAGATTGATTTTGCCACCCTCAACTTTAGAACTTAACCCGTGTTTGATGCTGTTTTCCACAAGCGGTTGTAAGACCATGCTTGGGATGAGACGATCCAGAGTGTCCGGATCGATCTGTTTGGTCCACTCCAGTTTGTCACCGAAGCGGACCAGTTCAATTGCCATATAGTCGTCGATAAACTGCAATTCATCCCGCAGAGGGTGGAAATTCTCAGGATTACGCAGGAGGCGCCGGAGTATGTTCGACAACTTGTAGATGACATTTCGGGCCTGTTCGGGATCAGTACGGATGAGCGACGAAACCGAGTTCAGGGTGTTAAACAGGAAATGAGGATTAATCTGCCGCATTAACGCGGCTAATTTCGCTTCGTTCAGGAGCCTTTGCTGGGATTCCAGCTTGTCTTCGTTTCGGGCATTATTCCAGATTTTCAGAGGCAACGTAACTGCGAAGACGGTGGTGGCAAAGTCGATTACCAGAATGCCCGGGGAACGCTCGCCTGGAGAGTAAAGAGCGAAAATGCCACTTGGAAAAAGAACGAGGCCAATCCAGCGCAGCGCCTCGCACATCAGGATTGCGAAAAAGAACAGCAGGTGAAACGCTCGTGTGAGCCGGCGCATACCGCGGCCGAAGACACGATCGAGCATCGGGGAAAACTTCCAGATCTCTTCAGGCTCCGGCGCAAGATCCCGCAGCAGGCCGCCGAGCACGCCCACACCCGCGAAGAGCGGCATTGCGAGGTACTCCCGGTCAGCCATTGCGGGCACTGCGATGAGGACACCGGAAATCAAACCGGTGAGGTATCCGCCGAGCATGCCGGCGAGGAAGCTGCCCTCGAGGCCAAGGTCGGCTGCCTGGTAAACTCCCGTGACGACGCGTGTCCCGACGCCGGCCCCGAAGATGGCGGAGAATCCCAGAGCCAGATACAACCTCTGCGGGATGGTCCGCTCTTCTCTCATCAGGGCGCGCCGCAGAGCGGCCACACGGACCAGCAGACTAGCGAGAGACGCTGCGACAGCCAGCTTCACCAGCGGAATCACCAGGTGTTGTTCCAGCATCAGGTGAATAGAAGGCGCAGTTCCGGTCCGGCGAGCACACGCTCATTATAATGAAAACAGCTGTTTGTGTTTCCCCCATGACTTCTGTCGCAGGTGCGCAGCTCGTCAAAGTAGCTGAGGCCGACTTCCCCAGCCGCTTTGGTCACTTTCGAATTTTCGGTTTTGAAGGACATTACCCTTCGGGAGTGGAAGAGGCGGTCGTGCTGCGTCTTGGCGACATTGATAGCTCTCCCCCTCCTCTGGTGCGCATACACTCCCAATGTCTGACCGGCGACGTGTTTGAGAGTCTGCGGTGCGATTGTCGCGCGCAACTGGAGCTGGCACTCGAGGCGATCGGCGAGGACGGGCGCGGGCTGCTTATTTATGAGCATCAGGAAGGGCGCGGTATCGGCCTGATGAATAAGCTGCGCGCTTACGAATTACAGGATCAGGGTGCGGACACGATTGAAGCAAATATTCAGCTCGGTTTCGAACCCGACCTGCGCCGCTACGAACTGCCTGCTGCGATCCTTCACTTTTTCGGACTGGCGCAAGTCCGGCTGATGTCTAACAATCCGGAAAAGATCGAAGCGCTGTCCCGCGCTGGCATTGAAGTAGTGGAGCGCGTGCCTGCCATTGTTCCCCCATTCGCAAGTTTCTCTAAGTATCTGCGAACCAAGAAAGAGAAGATGGGGCACTTGCTGTAGTA
>JACMLA010000270.1 GCA_014379815.1 Bryobacteraceae bacterium
CTGACAATACTACACTCACGGCTTGAGCCACTTGCACCCTCTTGTCGTAGTTTTGGGCCCGACCGGTTCCGGCAAAAGCGCCCTGGCTCTGGATGTTGCGGAATGGTTTTCCGGCGAAATTGTGAACTGCGATTCCGTTCAGCTATATCGGCAGCTCGATATCGGATCTGCCAAAACTCCCGCAGACCAGCGCCGGGGAATTCCCCATCATCTGGTGGACGTGCTGAATCCTGAGGAGCACTTTACAGCGGGCGATTATGCCCGGAAATGCCGCGAAGTGGTGACAGATATCAAATTGCGGAATCGCGTGCCAGTCGTCGTTGGAGGTACTGGCTTTTATCTTCGAGCCTTCCTGTATGGACTCCCGCCTGTGCCCTCACGCGACGCAACTCTGCGCGACCGGCTGCTTAGGCGGAGTACAGCGTCTCTTTACCGCCTTCTGCAGCGCCTGGACTCTTCGGCAGCAACACGGATTCATCCCAACGACGCAAACAAACTGATTCGCGCACTGGAAGTCTGCATTCTCACACAAAAGCACGGGAATCCAGTTTTTAATCCAAACCCGATCCAAGCACTCGAAGGATTCCGCGTATGGAAAGTGGGACTGGATCCGGATCGAGATGCTTTAGCTGCCCGTATTGCAGATCGTTGTGCGCAAATGTTCGCTTCCGGTCTGGTTGCCGAAGTCAGGGGCATTCTTAATGCGGGACACTCTCCCGAGTCGAAGGCCCTGCAGTCCATTGGTTACCGGGAATGCCTGCAGCACATTCTGGGTAGCCTGAGCTTCAACCAGGCTCTGGAGCTAACAATCATTGCGTCGCGACAGTACGCGAAACGACAGCGTACCTGGTTTCGTAAGGAACCTGACGTGTTCTGGATCCAGGACTTTGGAGACACCCAATCTTCCCTGACGCAGACTATACACCACCTTTATAGTGGTATAAAATAATCTTTGGGTGCTCATAAGTTTCTCCGGAACAAAACCCAGTGCCGTACGTAATAGCAAATGAACAAAGTCGAAGACGTTGTTAAACCTTCGCAAACGTGAACGTATTACAGCAGTGCGGTTCGTAATAAATCGGGAAAATACCCGAATCAATTAAAAGGAATTAACACCATGAAGAAGATCCTCCTCTCGTTCGCCACAGTTGCGCTTGCTATCGGCAGCGCGGCAACCTCGTATCGCGTAACCCTGTTCCAGCCTTCGACCGTGAATGGAACCGAACTGAAGCCAGGTGACTACAAAGTCACGCTGAAGGACAACAAGGCAGTTCTCACCAGCGGCAAAACCAGCATCGAAGCCGACGTAAAGACCGAGACAGCGGACACCAAGTTCGGCACGACCACTGTTCGTTACAGTAATGGCGACGGCAAGTATCGCGTGCAGGAAATCCGGTTGGGCGGCACCAGCACCCGCCTCGTTTTCGAAAACTAAGCCCCCGAATTATTCCGTTAAGCCTTTCCGTTTTCCAGACGTGATGTTGCCCTGGAGGGCGGAAAGGCTCCCTCCTCTTAGCTCCCGGATACAATCGAGTCCGGATACAATGCAGTCTGGTCCGGATACAATCGAGTAATGAGAAGCGCGCTGGCGGCGCTGCTGGTACTCTGCGCCGCGGTACCTTCTTCCGCCGAAACCTGCCTTGTCCTGCCATTCCACAATCTCTCCAGTGACCCGAATCTGAGCTGGATCGGGGAGAGCCTCTCCGCGTCCGTGCAGGAGGCGCTTGCCTCCGAAGGCATAATCGTTCTCGACCGTCAGGCACGCGAAGAGGCTTTTCGCCGGCTCTCCGTCAGACCCGCAGTACAACTCACCAGAGCAACGATCGTTCGCATTGGCGAAAGCCTTGACGCGGATCAGGTCATCTACGGCACTTTCGGTTTTACCGAGCCTGGTGATCCCGCTCTTCGCAAAATTCAGGGCACTCTGAGAGTGGAAGCGCATGTTCTCAATTTGCGGAAGACGAGTCAGGGCCCCCAGTTTTCCGAGACCGGCGCTCTGGAAGATCTCGCACGGTTGCAAAATCATCTGGCATGGCAAAGTCTGCGTATCGTCATGCCGGACTCCGCGCCTTCAGAAGAAGCTTTCCGTGCAAGCCGTCCGGTGATCCGCGTCGATGCTATCGAAAGCTTTATCCGGGGTCTGTTGTCACCGGCTCCGGATTCCAAATTGCGGCTTATCTCCCAGGCCGCCCGCCTGGATCCCCGCTACTCTCAGGCCCACTTTGAACTGGGTCGCATCCATTTCAACCAGAAATCGTGGAAAGCGGCTTCTGAGAGTTTTCTGAAAGTACCCGCATCGGACGTATTCTTTCGGGAAGCCACATTTTTCCTCGGCCTGTGTCGCTACCGTCTGGGAGAGTTTACGTCTGCTGCAAAAGCTTTTCAAACCGTCGCGGAATCCGTGCCTCTCAATGAAGTCTGGAACAATCTGGGCGCAGCACAATCCAGATCCAGTCAGTCCGAAGCGCTGGCAAGTTTTCAAAAAGCACTGGAGGGAGATCCTGGCGATCCCGATTATCACTTTAATGTGGGATATTTGTTGTTTCGCAAGGGAGAACTCGACGAGGCCGCTGAACGCTTCCGTGCCGTGCTCGACCGTCGGCCTGATGACACTGAAGCGACAACTCTTTTGGGACGATCACTAAAGAAGGTGCCAGGCAAAATCGTTCCGACTCTGCCTGACGGTTTGGAGCGTCTTAAGGAGAGTTATGAAGAGTCGGTCTGGCTTCAACTGAAAGCCGTCCTTGAGCCCAGGCGGAGTAAATGAATTTCAGCGCGGGTTAGCCAGATTGCAAAGTTTCCCCGCATATATAATCGGAGAGTTCATGCTGGAAGCCGCCGGTGTATCGGACCCTGGGTGTGTCCGGACCAACAATGAAGACTACTTTGTTGTCGCGCCTTCCCTGGAACTGTTCCTTGTCGCCGATGGCATGGGCGGGGCACTTGCAGGTGAGCATGCGTCACGCCTCGCCGGCGATACCGTCGCCACTTTCCTTGAAAAAGCCAACGAGCCAACCGCAGAAGCGCTGCTCCATGCACTCGCAGAAGCGAATCGCAAAGTACTTCGTGTGGCCGACAGCGACCCCCAGTTCCACGGCATGGGAACTACGCTGACTGCCGCCTTCCGCGTCGGTCCCGATCTGATGCTCGCAAATGTCGGTGACAGCCGAGCCTACCTGTATCAGGACGGTCTGCTTCACACCATTACGGAAGATCAGACCTGGATTAATGAGGTAGGCAGGAAACTGGGTATTGGGGAAGCACAACTCAAAGTGCATCCGATGCGGCACGTCCTCACCATGGCCATCGGAGTCAGCGATACCCTCCGCATTCACTCCTACGCCATCCCACTGGTTCCCGGGTCACAGATCCTTTTATGTAGCGACGGCTTGCACGGTGTGATCGAGGATTCCATGATTAGTGAGATTTTGGGATCGCCGGAGCCACTAGAAGGCAAGTGTCATGCTCTCGTCGATGCGGCGAAACGGGCTGGTGGCCCGGACAACATCACTGCGGTTCTAATCGCGGTGAGGCCCACAAGTTAAAACCACTACTCAGAGTTGCAGCGGCAGCTCTCGTCCTGTTTCACTCCCAACTCAGTGCAGCTTCTTTGTTGCACATCCGCGTGCTGGAAGGCGATGGCGCCATTCATCCTGCTGGTACCAGGTCCACTCGTGGTCTTGTAGTAGAAATCTCTGACGAAACCGGCAAGCCAGTCGATGGCGCAGCTGTCAGCTTCCGTCTGCCGGAAGAAGGTCCCGGCGGAACGTTCGTGCACGGAATGCGCACGGAAATTCTGATCACCGGTCCGGATGGTCGCGCCGGTGTGAAGGAACTCACCGCAGGCCGTATATCAGGTCCATTTCAGGTAAGGGTCACTGCCGTGCGGGATTCCGTGCGCGCAGGAACCGTGGTTGACCAGTACATTTCCGAAGGTGCCGTCGCCGGAGCACGTGCCGGAAAATCTCTGATTGCCGGCAAGAACGGGTCGTCCTCGAAGAAGTGGATTCTCTGGCTCGCCATTGGAGCCGGCGCCGCAGCCGCAGGCGTTCTGGCAGGCAGCATGGGCGGCGGTTCTTCGTCAGCCCCCACCGCGGCACCGGTTCCTGTAGCTCCGCCGCCAACGATCGGTGTCCCCACGATCACAGTAGGAGGGCCCAGATGAAAAACTTGTATCTTGTTGTATTAATTACTCTAATTGGCTTCGTTCAGGGCCCGTCCGGGAAGATGTCCGGGCAGATCTCCGCTCCCACAATTGGCTTCGTTCGGGATTTGGCCGGGGCTCTCCGGCCTGTGCTGGGAATACCTGGGGCTTTCGTCCTGGGAGAACCGATCGCGACCGGTGTTGTGGCTGTCGGATCATCCGGTAAGTACACAATCGCGTCTACTGCCACCGAGCTCATCCTGATCGCAGGCGATGAGATTGTCTGGCGCGGCCGCGCCGCAGGCTCCGGAGAGGCCAGTTCGCCCGCCGAATCTTTCGCATTCAAGACCAATGGTCGGCCAAATTGGGTTCGTTTCCTGGATGGCACCTGCGCTACCTGGGCCGCTAAAGCCATCGAGCCACAATCCGCAGAGTGCCCCGCAGCGGAAGAGGCACGTCCTGCTCTGGCCACGCTGCTCCGTCAGCAACCCCCTGAAAATACAGAAAGCTACGAAAGCGTAGCCCCGGAATGGGTTGTACTGCGTGGACGGGAACAACTCCACCTCGCCCGGATTGGCGACAAAGAAGCTGTGTACGCATTGCCGGAGGCGCCATGAGATTCGTACTTCTCCTCGCCTTGCTCCTCCCCGCCATTGCGTCCGCGCAACTGCAATTATTCCTCGCACCAACGGGTGGCGAAGAAAAGCTGGTCAACGCGATTCATGATATGGGCAGCGTCGCTGTTGCGGAGTCCTCAAGTGTTCGGTTCCGCCTCAGGAACCAGGGTCAAAGTGCCGTCACGCTAACCGCTCTGTACGCCGCCGGTTCCGGGTTCAACATGACCGGAGCACCAACGGTTCCATTCCTTGTGGCCGCTGGAATGAACGTCGATTTCACGATCCGATTCAGTCCTCCAAATGCGGGCAGTTACAGCGCAAACCTTCAGGTAAACGGGACCGGATACATTTTGCGCGGAACCGGCCTCGGGGGCGCTACCCTGCGCCAGGGTGGCCAGGATCTGCTTCCAGATTCCGCCATCGACTTCGGCAGACTCGAGCGTGGCACTACGTCACGTATCGCTCTGACTCTGTTCAATACGTCCAGCGACAGCGCCCTCGTCCAGTCCCTGGTTCTAACGGGATCGGCATTTCAAATGACTCCGAATCAACTTTCGTTCCCGCTCCAGCTAAATCCGGGATCGTCGGCTGAATTCGAGATCGTATTCACTCCTCTGGCTTCGGGTATCGCGTCAGGGTCACTCACCATTGACCGGCGGGTGTTTCGCCTCACCGGAACAGCCTTCGAACCGGCATTGCCGCGTCCGACAATCACTATAGAGACGCCAGCAATCCGCAGCAGCGAGCAAGGTCGTGTGTCGGTCCGTCTGGTCGCACCTTCGAAGTCATTTGTCAAAGGAGCACTGCGGCTGGAGCTTCGCCCTGCGGGGACGATCCGGGATAACGACGCGGCCGCCATGTTCACATCCGGCTCGCGGACCGTGGCATTTGACATCGCACCGGGCGATGAAGTGATCCGGTTCCGTGGAGAAACATCCGCCATATTCCAGGCTGGCACCACCGCCGGTACCATCGTATTTGTGGTGGAAGCAGGAGGATGGACAGAGCAGCAGTCTGTCGTGGTATCGCCGGAGCCGGTCCGGTTAACCGCATCGAGTGCCGTTCGAAGCGCATCCGGAATCGACTTGATGCTGACGGGCTTCGATAACTCCAGGTCTCTGGACGATCTGAGTTTTACGTTCTACAGCAACGGCCAGCCATTGGCCGGTATGCCGGTACGTATCGCTGCAGGTGCGGACTTTGGACGCTGGTGGACAACTTCCACCCTTGGCGGCGTCTTCCAGGTAAAGGCAGCGTTCCCGATCTCGGGCGATGCTTCGAAGGTCACAGGAGTGGATGTGAAAGTCACCAACTCGGTAGGCACGACCGCAACGGAGCGCCTCCCGTTTTGATTCCGGTTGCCCTAACCATCGCGGGCTCAGACCCAAGCGGTGGTGCGGGAATCCAGGCGGACCTGAAGACCTTTCATCAATTTCAGGTTTATGGAGAAGCAGTATTGACCCTGCTGACCGTGCAGAATACGCGCACCGTCAGCAGAGTCGAAGTTCTCGATCCGGGTCTCGTCAGGGAACAAATAGAAGCGGTCGTCTCAGATATTCCACCAGGTGCAGCGAAGACGGGGGCCCTCGGGAACGCCGCGATCGTAGAAGAAGTCGCCAGTGTCGCCAAATCCTTTCGCTTTCCGCTGGTTGTCGATCCCGTGATGGTCAGCAAACACGGAGCGTCCCTCATGAATGAGGAAGCGCAAATTGCCATTCGTCAACTCCTCCTCCCGCACGCCGCACTGATTACCCCGAATCTGCCAGAAGCTGCCATCCTTACGGGCTTGTCAATCCATAACATCGACGATATGAAACGCGCGGCAGAAGCTCTGCTGCAATACGGTGCCAAAGCAGTGCTGATTAAGGGTGGGCATCTGGAAGGAGAAGCCGTAGACATTCTTCTGGACGGAGCGCAGTTCCACACCTTCCCGGCGCCCAGATTGCACACCGCAAACACGCATGGAACAGGCTGCACCTACTCCGCAGCAATCACCGCGCTGCTCGCCCGGACCGTACCCCTTTCCGAGGCGGTTCGTCAGGCCAAAGCGTATGTTCACCGGGCAATCGAAACCAATCCAGGCCTCGGCAAAGGTTCAGGCCCAGTAAATCACTTCGCCTGAACGGCTGACACGAAATCAGATCGGCGTTCCTCGGCGGCCAATAGCTCCGTCGCCACCTTCTCCCAATTCGCCGTTCTTTCGAAACAGTACCGTTCTAAGGGTTTTGTCAACTTGCCACCGGGCTTGCCACGAGCTTTTAAAGGTCTGCGATGCCAATTCGGCGAGATCTGCCAAGTCCGAATGCAGGCCGCATTAGGCGAGGGTAGCCGCCCGGGTGACTTCATTCCAAACCTGGAATCGTTTACTGCGGAGTTGTCGATAATCAGCGGCGGAGAGTAGGTGGCGTCGAGGGCGGAAATGCGAAGCGACAATTCCGTGCACCTTGACAAAGCGTCGGGCCTGCCGAGAGGATATGAACCGTCGCATTCGCCTCTCCCGCTCACGAGTCGGCTGATGGGAGTTCTCGGCTCGATTGTTCAAATAGCGGTGTTGTCGATGAGCAACGCCGGGCATCACCACCCGTTTTGCCGCCGCATAGCTGCGCAGCTTGTCGGTAATGATGACACGTGGTTGCCGGCCATTGGCCCGTAACAGCTTGCGGAAGAACCGCATGGCCGCGAACCGGTCGCGCTGTGGCTGGACGAGAATATCAACGACAACTCCGTTCTGGTCGACAGCTCATCCAAATGCCATTTGTAGCCCGTCCGGAGACGTCATTTCCTGAGGCCGGAGGCATACTGCTTACCGAATTTGTCGCACCATCGCCGGACGGTTTCGTAGCTGACCACGAAAGTAGTCAATCCACAGACTGGAATCGACCAGAATCAACGGTCGATTCTCATCTGTTCGAGATCACCCTGCCAGTCCACCTTGCCACGCAACCCGCGAAGCTGAGCCTGACGGCTAAGCCGCAGCGGAAGCCGCAAACCCTCCTCAACAGCCTCGCGCTTGGTTCTCAAACCTGTCGCGCGAAGAGCATCCTCCATCAGCTTGTCGTCAACTACGATAGTGGTTCGCATGGGTATACGTTTACTGATCGTCATAACCATCGGCCCGGCGATAGCGCATCGCGTCAATGCGCCTGTGACCTCACTCCTCTCCCGTAATCCACTATCAGCCTAGGGACCGCTCCGCACAGAACACA